>NZ_VKLR01000039.1:0-11710 GCF_007280595.1 Psychrobacter sp. YGAH215
TGGCATTTGTCTCATCGATTGATTCGTAAGATTCTTTCACACAATCTGTGCTTTGTACTCAACAAAAAACTTGGTAACCCGCCTCTTCAGTTTGAATTGCTTATTTCAAGTTGAGAGTGGGGTATATTATATTTTAAGATAATGACATTCCGATGAGAAAGTTTTTACGCACTAAGTCTTCTACTTTAGTAGCGTCTATCTTTGCTCTTGGTGCAACCGTTCTCACAGGTTGTGATAATAGTAGTGAAACTAAGGCAGTTGATCGCGTTGAAGAGGCAGCAGCCCTAGCACGCGTAAAGGATCTTGAGGCACGTGCAGACGCCTTAAAAGGTAACATGCCTGCTGCCAATGATATAACTGTAGGCGGCGCTAATGCTGCAAGCGGTAAGCCGTCCATTAAGATGCCAGATGAATTGACCATTCCAGATGATGAGTATGGCGCTGCCGTACGGCGCGGTCTACAGCTTGCCAACCATACTGATAAAGAGCTGCCGAATAACGTTGGTAACCAGCTTAACTGTACCAGCTGTCACCTAGGCAATGGCTCAGAAGCGTATGCCGCGCCTTGGAACAATATGCCCAGCGTCTATCCGATTTATCGCTCACGTGCAGGTCGCGTCGATACCATACAAGAGCATATTAACGGTTGTTTTGAGCGTTCGATGAATGGTAAAGCACTTGATCTTGATCTTGATTGAGATAATATGAATGCGATGGTGTCTTATATGAACTGGTTGTCGCAAGATATGCCATTTGGGGTATCACCTGAAGGTCGCGGTTTTGTAAAAGTGAATAAAGAGTTAGAGCCAAATTCTGAAACCGGCAAAAAGCTGTTTGCAGAAAAATGCAGCGTTTGCCACGGTGCTGATGGCGAAGGTCAATACAATGCTGATGGTACTTACCTTTACCCAGCAGTCGCAGGCGATAAATCCTTTAATGATGGCGCAGGGATGGCACGTACTTATACTGCCGCCGCCTTTATCAAAGGTAAAATGCCATTTGGACAAGGTAATACGCTAAGCGACCAAGAAGCGGTCGATATTGCCGCCTATTTTACCCACTTGCCACGCCCTGTAAAAGCCAATAAAGACAAAGATTGGCCGAACGGCGATGCACCAAAAGATGTCCGTCGTTAATTAAAAAAGCTTATAAGTTATATAATAAAAAAGCCCAACTCCTTAAGTAGCTGGGCTTTTTTATCATAGATAGTTAAGACAAATAGTTAGGAAAATTGGCGTGCTTTAGCTTTAGCCTTACTATTCATTTAGGGCAATTTCATATCGCCATCGACCAACCAGCCAAGGCGGCGCATCACGTAAGCGACCACACCAGCAATGAGCGCTGGTAATACAAACATCAATAAGATAATCGCCGTCCACAACTGAGCACTACTCATGATTTCTTGTGATGCTTCAATGACGCCAAACACCCCAACCAGTCCTGCCGTGCCCATACCAGCGCCAGTTGCTGTGCAAGCTAGCCCAAAGCCAACGGTTGCGATAGGACCAACGATGGCGCTGGCAATCACAGCAGGCAATAGTACGAGCGGTTTTTTAAGGACATTAGGAATCTGTAGCATACTGGTGCCCAGCCCTTGGGATATGACACCACTGACGCCGTTGTCTTTAAAACTGGCCACCGCAAAGCCAATCATATGCGCCGCGCAGCCAACGACCGCTGCCCCTCCTGCTAAACCACCAAGTCCAATAGCGATACAGATAGCCGCGCTTGAGGTCGGTAGCGTCAATAAAATCCCGACCACCACTGCTATGACGATACCCATGAGTAGCGGCTGTAATTCAGTCGCTGCTTGAATACCCTGACCAATGGCGTTGACCGCAGCGACGACTGGAGGATTAAGTAGCGCACAGACGATGAGTGCCACCGTACATACCACTAAAGGGATAAGCAAAATATCGAGCTTGGTCTTGCCAGCGATCCAAGTACCAGCGCGATAAGCAAATACTGAAGCCAAATAAGCACCAATTGGATTACCGGGCAACGCAACGAAAGTTGCCGGACCTGCCTCTTGCGCGATAAATAAATTGCCCGCCATCAAGGCTTCAGAGTGTGCACCAAGCATCCCTGCAACCAAGCAGCTTAGCATCACCAAAGTTGGTGCTTTTAGGTAGTAGGCGATACCAACACCGATACCTGCGCCCATTAATACTGACGCCAGTTTGCCGACTGCTACCAAGGCTGGCAGGCTTAACCAACCACCAATTTGCGAGATGATAAGACCAGCGATAAGGGTCACAAACAACCCTAACGCCATGCCGGTAAAAGCATCGATAAAATACTTTTGAAAAAAAGCTTTCATCATACCAACGGGCGCAGTTTCTGAAGGAGTCACAGTCATCATGATGCTCTTATATTGAGTTTGCGGAAAGGAGCTAAGAAACATATCAAAAAAAAAGGGATAAAAAAAGCGTCCTCTGACGCTTTTTTTATCAATGCTTTAGGTTTAACGGCGCTGCTCAACGATAATAGAATCAATACCATTATTTTGCAGGCGCTGCTGAGCAGTGGCAACCGCTTGACGATTATTCATCGGGCGTGAAATCACCTGATAAATAGGCAGGCCATTACTGGTAGTGTTTTTCACCACTCTAGCATCGACACCAGCCATCAACACTTGTGCACGGCGACGGTCTGCTTCATCGGCATCACCAAAGCTGTTGATTTGCAAAATATAAGTCGCCGCAGGCTTCGCTGGCTGAATGCTAGCATTGCTAGCGTTCGCTGTATTAGCTCTGTTTGCAGCCGCGCCTGTATTATTGGCAGCTGGCGTACCATCATAAGTCGCATCTTCTTCGACGATGACAATATCGTCGTCATTACTGCTATTTGCTGCATTATTCGCGTTGTTGCTACGACTAGGCTCAATCGTAGTGCTCTCAGAGATACCAAAATTACCCGCATCATTATTACTTGGCGCGGTGTTTTCTGGCTGATTAACGACTACATCTGGCTCAAAATCAGTGATTTGACCGGATTGGCTACTACTACTGCCTTCACCAAAGTCTTCATCAGGGATGGTCGCCATCTCTTGATTTGGCAAAATATCATAGAACTCATAATCACCATTGTCGGTATCGGTATCGACCCGTTGCTGAACTTGTCTATCAGCATCTGTGCTCTCACCGCTGCCCGCAGGACTGAAGTTAAACAAGGGTGAAAGGTATAAAAACACCCCAATCATGAGCGTCAATACTGCCCCAACAAACATCCATAATAAGCCTGACACACTACTGGTTTTGCGTTTTTCAGTGGCACCTTTTGGTTTTTTGGCTAACATGGATCTCGTTCTCCCTACTGAATTATCTGTCGTTGTCGAGTTATCGTAATCGAATTGTCTTTATCGAATCAGCACTGTCGATTAGATTAGAAGAATTATCATCAAATAATGGCTACAGCCGTCTTCCTTTATACTACATGCTAGACGGTGCAGACAAGCCTAATAAGCTCAATCCATTGGCCAATACTTGACGCACGGCTTTAGATAAGCGTAAACGCGCTTGCATCAAATCCATCTCAACTTGGCTTGGTGTTTCACCTGAAGTTAGGCTGACCGGCAAGATGCGATTGCCATCATACCAACCATGAAATAACGCCGCCAACTCTTTTAGATAGTTGGTTAAGATATGCGGTTCATAGCCTGTCGCTGAGCGTAGCAAGGTTGCCGGATAAGCGGCAAGTAACTTAATCAATTCTTCTTCACTTGGTGCGACTAGTAACGCTTGCTTTTCAGCGCCAGTAATATCGTCTACTTGCAGACCACTGGTTTCTAGTTTTTCTAACACACGGCAAACCCGGGCATGCGCATACTGAATGTAGTAAACCAAGTTGTCTTTACTTTGCGATTTGGCCAGCTCCAAGTCAAAATCGACGTGCACTTCAGGCTTACGAGCGACGTAATAAAAACGCGCAGCATCGTTACCGACTTCATGGCGCAGCTCACGTAAGGTGACAAATTTGCCCGAGCGCGATGACATTTGCACTTTTTCACTACCGCGCCATAAGGCAACAAACTGTACCAATACCACATCAAGGCGGTCGGCATCGATACCAAGCGCCGTCAATGCCGCTTTTACGCGCGGCACATAACCATGATGGTCAGCGCCCCAAACATTAATGACTTTATCAAAACCGCGATCGAACTTGTTTTTATGATAAGCAATATCAGAGGCAAAATAGGTGCTTTGACCATTGGCACGGCGCACAACGCGATCTTTTTCATCGCCAAAATCAGTCGATTTAAACCAGATATTGCCGTCTTTTTCGTATAAATAGCCTTTTTCATCAAGGATTTGTAAAACAGGCTCAATCTCGCTATCGATGGATCTTTCGCTAAACCAGCACTCATAACGGACACCAAAGTCATTTAAGTCGTCTTTGATATCAGCCAAAATACTGCTCAATGCTGCATTTAAAAACAGCTCATAACCGGCGCCAAGCAAGGCTTTGCTATTGGCAATCAAACCATCGATATGGGCTTCTTTATCGCCTGATAGCAGTACTTTTTCGCCATCATTATTTATTTCAAACTGCGCATCTGCTGCTACGTCCTTTGCAATATCAGCAAAACTATGAACGTAGCTGTCACCATGCTGGGTTTTTAGCGTTTGCGCGATATCACTGACATAATCGCCTTGATAGCCATTGACTGGGAAGGTGACTGCCTCGCCGTTGGCCTCTAGATAACGCAAATAAGTACTGGTCGCTAAAATGTCCATTTGGCGTCCGGCGTCATTGACATAATACTCACGCGTGACGTCATAACCAATGGCTTCAAGCAAATTTGCCACGCTCATTCCAAAAGCAGCGCCGCGTCCATGACCGACGTGTAAGCTAGACGTAGGGTTGGCCGAGACAAATTCAACTTGGATTTTTTGACCTTGAAATTTCTTGCTTAAACCAAAGCGTTCTTGCAACTTAAAGATATCTTCTAACACCGCAAATTTGGCTTCGGTATTTAAAAAGACGTTGATAAAACCGGGGCCTGCGATTTCTACTTGACGAATATTTTGATTTTCAGGCAAGGCGTTGACGATTTTTTCAGCAAGCTGGCGCGGATTGGCTTTCGCAGCTTTGGCAGCCGTTAGGGCGATATTGCTCGCAAAGTCACCATGACTGGTATCTTTAGTACGCGTAATTTGGCTGTTGTTTTGCCAATCAGCCGGTAGTTCGCCGTTCGTTTTTAGGACTTCAATGGCACTGTCAAACAGTGAGGCGAGCGTATCGATTTGGGCTTGTGACATAGGACTATAAACTCAGATAAATGAACAAAAAATTGGGGTAATATAAGATAAGGCAGAAAAAATAAGTAACCTATAAATATAACAACCTTTAGCTGCTATTGCACTATTTGAACCAAAAATAGCATTAAAATCACCGCTATTATACTAGATATGCGCAAGTGACAAGGTAACGGCTATTATAGGCTGCCAATACAAGTCTATTTAGGCGGATTGTAGCGTTACTGTTGTCTGACGTTGGTGAAACATTTATAGCAACCTCATTCCGCGTTATAATGGCAACATTAATCTATTACTGCTATAAATGCTGATGCCATTTATAACCATCTATAAAAACAGACCATAGAAAACGCAGCACTTTACACTTTCATTGACAGGACAAAACCATGTTTGCCATTGCTTCTAGTACCGTCACCAGTTGGGGCATGTATATTTTATTGCCCATTTTTATTGCTTTCTTATTCTTTATCATTTGGGATTTATCAAAACAGTCTAACGCTGGGCGCGCTGGTACTTTTTGGATGTTTTTGGCCTTAGGTGCGGGTTTTATCGGTTTTATCCTAAAAGTATTGATAGAGATGGCATTTAAACGCTGGTTTATTTAACCAACCTCTCTTTGCCAACCGCAAACCGCCAGCGCTATTTTTTTGCAATTAAGGTTGCCCGTTTCGGCGCAGGATACCCTTCGATGGTTTTACTTCCATCAGTAGGGTCCAAAAAATCCGCCAAGGAATGATACGTCATCCATTCGGTTTTGCGCTGCTCCTCAGTCGACGTAACCGCTACATCGACGCAGCGTACCTCGCTAAACCCT
Source organism: Psychrobacter sp. YGAH215 (assembly GCF_007280595.1). NCBI lineage: Bacteria > Pseudomonadati > Pseudomonadota > Gammaproteobacteria > Moraxellales > Moraxellaceae > Psychrobacter > Psychrobacter sp. YGAH215. Next base: position 6,073 of record NZ_VKLR01000039.1, read on the forward strand.
GCTTTTTCTAGCCAACCAGTGAGCGCCTCAACGGATGGCAGGAAATAGACATTATTCATCTGCGCATAACGGTCGTGCGGTACAAGGACAGTATTGGCGTCACCATCGATAACCAAGGTTTCGAGTACCAGCTCGCCACCTTTAACCAGTTGCCCTTTTAGCTGTTGCAAATGCTCAAACGGCGACTGGCGATGATAGAGCACGCCCATACTAAATACGATATCGAATAGCTGACTGTGCTCCGGTAAGGCTTCAAGTGGTACAGGGATATAATGCGTTTTATAATGATCAGCGGCGCCGACAAAATGACGAATAGCCATAAATTGATGATAAAACAAACACGATGGGTCAATAATGATGACCGTCTCCGCGCCTGCCCCTGCCATCCGCCAACCGTGATAACCTGAGCCACCGCCTACATCCAGTACGCGCCGGCCTTTTAAATTGCCTAAATGCGGCGCGACCCTTTGCCATTTCCAATCGCTATGCCATTCGGTATCAATCTTAATACCTGACTCATCATCGCCAATTTGACCACCAATCTGGAAAGGCCCTTTACGCCACGGCATTAGCTGCTTTAACAGCGCTAAGGTTTGTTTGCGCTCAGAGTCGCTGAGGTTGGCGGCAATCGTTAATACATCACTGTCCAAATCTACTTTATCAGCCGCTACTGTTGGCAAACGTGCCACCGACGCTTGGTAAGCAGGCGCGTGTGCGTAATTGGCTTTATCTTTAATAGCATTAAGCCACGTTGGCAAGCGCGTGAGCCACTCATAAGCACTCGGCTGCTGCTGCGCCAATGACAGCAAGGTTAAATATAATTCGCGTTCGGCATGAGTGATGGTGTCGTTAAGCATAAAAACAGATTGCCATGTTGGTAAAAAGATAGAGTAAAAATTTATATTAAAAGTCGAGCTGTTATTACTATCGCGTTTAAATATTATTTAAAGGCCACAATAGAGACAAAGTTTAAAAATTGAAACCACGTCAAATGACGCTCAAAGCCAACTTGCGCTAGACGCGTATGATGCTCATCCAAGGTATCGGTAATCAAAACGTTCTCTAACGCATTGCGTTTGCCGCTGATTTCCATCTCGGTATAACCATTGGCGCGTTTAAAATCATAATAACGCTCAACCAACCACGCATCATACTGCTCATCAAAAGCATGGGTTTTTTCGGTCAATACCAAAATACCCCCTTCACTTAATGCGGCATAAATTTTCTCAAGCACTGCCACTCTATCGGCAGCGGGTAAAAATTGCAGCGTCAGATTCAGAATGACCATATCGCATGGCTCAAGCTCGACATCACGAATATCGGCGGTGATAACCTCGATGTTATGCGCGGGATAATTCTCCGTTAATAACGTGCTTGCTTCATTGGTCATCGCGGGTGAGATATCAATCGCCTTAATCTGTAAATCTTGCGGCTCAAACTCGCCTGCCAACGCCATACTTGCTGCACCCAGTGAGCAGCCCAAATCATAGACACGGCTGACACGCTGGCCGCTATCATCTTGCTGGCGGTATTTACAGTGACGACGAGCGAATATCGGCAACATCGCTAGCACTTGACCATAACCGGGTACACTACGGCGAATCATATCAGGAAAACACGCCACCACTTGCTCATCAAAAGAAAAACGCGCCGCTTTATCGAGTGGCGTGGTAAATAAGGTATCGTGCTTTACGGTGTTATTAGTCAGGTTAGTAGGCTTAGTTTGGCTCATGAGGTTGCTCGTTTTTTGATGGTGGGTCGTTTTTTGATAATGGCTCGTTTTTTGATAATGAGACTTTGATTCTTTAAAAATAAAACGTTAATTAAATGGTGCATTACTCAATGCTTTAAAGACAGCCAAAGATAGCAAAAGCCCATTATAACATTACTGTTTGTTACTTATGGCGAGCAACTGCCTTGCTAAGCTAAATAGGTAACGCTAATTCTTTATAAAGGCAATATTGAGACATAAAATTAGTATTGAAAGATGAGATATTGCAACCAAATAAAGCCCTTAGCGCATCTCTATGACAACAGCTATAATAATAGGAACAATTATGCAAACCATTATCTTAGGCGGTGGCTGCTTTTGGTGCACCGAATCAGTATTTTTATCCGTAAAAGGCGTGCAATCTGTGGTGTCAGGCTATATGGGCGGCGATGCCGTTTCTGCTAACTATGAAGCGGTCTGTGGCGGTGATACCGGACACGTTGAAGTAATCAAGGTTGAATTTGATGAGTCTATCGTACCATTAGAAGTGGTGCTTGATGTGTTTTTTGCCACGCATGATCCCACCACCATGGATCGTCAAGGCAATGATGTCGGCAGCCAATACCGGAGCGTGGTTTTTTATACCGATGAGGCGCAAAAACCAACGGTCGACCGTACTATTAACAAATTACGTGACATGGGCCTTAATGTGGTGACAGAAGTTCATCCTGCTATGGAATTTTACAAAGCTGAAGACGCCCATCAAGATTTCTATAATAGAAACCCGGGTCAAGCTTATTGTAACTTTGCTATTCCGCCAAAACTTGCCAAACTACGCAAAGAATTTAGTGAGTATATGGTGCATTAAACAAGTAATGTAAGTTTTATACGCTATCAAAGCCAAGGGTTAAGACGCTTGGCTTTTTTATTGCGTTTAGCGGTATGATAATATCAAACATCTAAAGTATAGATAGGTTAGGAATAAAGGTATGGATTCTAAATTTTGGCAACAGCGCTGGCAAGATGGCCGTATTGGCTTTCATAAGTCTAACGTCAATCCTCAACTAACCGAGTATTTTTCTGAACTGGCAGTGCCCATCGGCAGCCAAGTCTTGGTACCTTTATGCGGTAAATCAGTTGATATGGTATGGCTTGCGCACGCAGGCTACGATGTCGTTGGCGTCGAGCTGGTGGAAACGGCTGTGCAAGCGTTCTTTGTTGAGCAAAAGGTTATTCCTACTATTACTGAATTTACGAGCGCTACGGATAATGCCATTTTAAAACGCTATCAGGGTCAGCTAGCTGGACAAACCATCACTTTATGGGCAGCAGATATTTTTGCTCTGAGCGCCACAGATATAGGCGAGATTAATGCTGTTTATGATAGAGCAGCATTGATAGCCTTGCCAGCTACGATGCGTGCTAATTATAGTGCGCAAATAGTCAAGCTTAGCAATCATGCACCACAACTATTAATCACCCTAAACTATAACCAAAGTAAAAAAGACGGCCCGCCTTTTTCGATTAGTCAGCAGCAGTTACAGCAGTATTATGATACCAACTATAAAATTATCGAGCTTGAAAACCAGTCATCAACCCTTAATGCGGCATCTGAGCTAGCCGTAACTGAACAAGTTTGGCTATTAAGTCCTTAAGCTACTCATCCATTGGAGCTAAACCACGAAAAAGCGCTAAAGCTTGCTTCAACAGGATAGCCAAACCCTCTTCTAACCTCACGCTCACGTCAATTTATAGTAACCGAGTGCTTCGATACCTTTTCTTTATTACTGAGATTGGTTACTCTAAGTTCATACTGCTTAATTCAGCTTTGTTCTCTTTCAATGATTATTTCGATGTTTATAGGATATTTCCATGCATTTTTCTTCGACCTCTACGTTATCGCTACTTAGCATCGCAGTTGGCCTCAGCTTTGCCAGTACTGCGCAAGCGGCTAAACCACCCGCACCAGACTTATCTAATAGCCAGTTTCAGCAGTGCTTAGATGGTTTAAAAAACTCTAGTAAATTCCGCGGCGTCGATAGCTATACGTTTAATAATTATCGTCCAAGCCAGCCTGACCCTAGTGTGATTCAGTCACTCAATTACCAGCCTGAATTTCAAAAAGACGTTTGGGATTATTTGTCTTCGTTGGTAGATAAAGAGCGGGTCGAAGATGGTATTCGGGCTAAGCACCAATGGGCAGATACCTTGCGCCGCATTGAATCGCGCTATGGGGTCAAAGCTGAGCATGTACTGGGCGTATGGGGCGTGGAGTCAAACTTTGGCCAGACATTGGGTAAAAAGCCCTTGTTTGAGTCTTTAGCGACGCTGTCATGTTTTGATCGTCGTCAAAGCTATTTCCAAGGAGAATATGCCAATGCGCTAAAAATCGTCCAAAATGGCGATATCGCACCTAGTGATATGACCGGCTCATGGGCGGGTGCATTTGGGCAAACGCAGTTTATGCCAAGTACCTTTCTAGAATTGGCTGTCGATTTCGATGGTGATGGTCGCCGCGACTTGGTTAATAGCGTCCCTGATGCGCTCGCCTCTACTGCCAACTTTTTGGACAAACGTGGTTACCGTACCGGCGAGCCATGGGGTTATGAAGTCAAACTGCCAAGTGGTTTTTGGGGCGCATCAAACCGTAAAGACAAAAAATCTATCAGCCATTGGCGCAATCAAGGGCTGACATTGGCGAACGGCAGCCCTCTGCCTTCTACCTTGGGCAGCGCAGGTTTATTATTACCAGCCGGCACTGATGGCCCAGCATTCTTGGTGGGTAAAAACTTCGACACGTTTTATTCGTATAACGCTTCAGAAAATTATGCTTTAGCAATTGCCCACTTATCAGACTTAATCGCGCGTGAAGACAGCAGCAAAACCGATTTTGTCACTGCCTGGCCGACGGACGACCCTGGTATTAGCCGTCAGCAATCTAAAGATATCCAGCAAGCATTATTAAATGCAGGCTACGATATTGGCGAAGTGGACGGTATCATTGGTGATAATACGCGTGCGGCGATTCAGCAATATCAATCAAGCCATGGCATCTTTCCAGCCGATGGACGCGCCGGACAAAAATTTTATCGCGCCATCGTTGGTAATAGTGCTGCAAGCACTTCCCAATATGGCAATCCGTACGGACAACCAGCAAACAGTCGTCCTTTAAACCCTGCGCCTGCAGATCGTATGGGGCAATTGATTCAACAGCAAACTGGCAGCTCAAACTCTAATCCTTACTCGGTACAGCCGTCTGTGCAGCCAACCGTTAGACCATCAACCTCATCGGGCAATACGCGTTATCGCCGGGTTACCAGTCCTGATGGTACGATAAAGCTTGTACGTGTCGATGAAGGTTCATAATTAGCTAAGCTAAGGAATGATTTATTTAGTATCTACAAGCATGTATTAGCGACTAATAAAAAAGCCACGCAAATGAGCGTGGCTTTTTTATTAAATGAATTGAATAAATTGGAAAAAATACGGTCATCATTCTATTATTTTGTTAAATAATACCTACTAGATAACAGGTGGCGGATTTGGTTTTCCATTATCGCCATCCCAATTTTCGCGGGCTTTGTCATCTAAATCCGCAGGCGTTTTTGGTTTCCATTTACCGTTTTCTTTCCACGTCGCATCACCCCAGTCAGCATCTTCTTCCTTTCTATCCAAGTCCTTATAGGCTTGGGTTGGGTCAATGCCGCGGCGCTTCATATCGGCGACTTGTTCTTCGAGCGTACGAAACTGGTCGGCTTCAAGCATGGTTTCTTCTAAGCTGGTTAGTTCACTATTTAAATTTTTTTTGGCATCACTCATTGTTCGTTCTCCCTAATTATTAAGCATTATTACCCCACTCTCAACTTGAAATAAGCAAATCAAACTGAAGAGGCGGATTACCAAGTTTTTTGTTGAGTACAAAGCATA
>NZ_VKLR01000040.1:0-18300 GCF_007280595.1 Psychrobacter sp. YGAH215
TTATTTCACTCAGATCAGGGCACGCATTACACCAGTAAGAAATTTGCTGAATCAATCGATGATTGCGACGGTATGACACAGAGTATGAGCCGTCGTGGAAATTGTTGGGATAACGCCCCAACTGAGCGCTTCTTTAGAAGCTTCAAAACAGAGTGGATGCCAAAGGGCGGTTATGAGAATATCGCTGAGGCTAAAAGTGCCATTAGTGATTATATCTGGGGCTACTATCAAACCGTGAGACCGCACACTTTCAACAATTATTTAACACCAGCTGAAACAGAAAGACGTTACTTTAATCAAAACCTCTTATCAGGTGTCCTAAATTAGTTGACCACTACAGTACGAATGTCATCACCATCACGAATCTGGTTAAGCTGACCCCTTGCGCCATAGCTGAAATGACGCTCCTGATTCTTTTGTGCTTGATTATCTTGACTTTGAGTATTGCTAATTAGGGTGGGATTGCCCTCTAAGTCATAACGGTAGCTGGTTTTCTTATTCTGCTCGCTGTTATTTAATTTATTAGTAGTGGTTAGCAGCCGATCACTATTGGCTTGATAGTTATACTTAGTTTCAGTTTGGGCGTCCGTCTGCGTCAGACGATTGCCGTTTAGGTCATATTGGTAGCGGATACTCTGCTCTTTGTTAGGGCTTAATACCTCTATGAGCTCGCCATACGAGTTATATTTCAGCGTTTAATCGTTGGCTTCTTTATCGCCATAACGACTACTCGTTGCCGTAATTTGATTACTACGATCATAGGTTAGAGCCTTTTGATAACCGCCGTCCTGCCACGTGGTCATTCTACCGGCTTTATCATACTTGAAAGCTTAATTACTTCTTTTATACTACGAATATAATCCTTCTCATAAATCTCTAAATCTTTAAAGTATTCAGTAGTCTCTAATTCATTAAGCTTTTCATACAGCATTATTTTATCTTCATATGGAATAATTTCATAGTAAATCAAAGTGGCTTCACCACTTTTCTGAAGTTTATCTGTTAGCGTATAAAGCACTGCAACAAAATAATCAATCCTATGGTTTTGTGGCATATTCTTTATGTCATTACGATTAGCATACATTTCTCCTTGCCAGAAATTATCAACTTTGCTTCTAATAATAAGGTGAGTCACCTTAAGCCTTACGTAACTAGTCTCGATAACTTTTGTTTGATTAAAGCTTAAAATATATATACTACATAAGAAAGTAGATAATATGATTAATATCATAAGCATTACTTTTATATAAAATCTTTTCATAAATTATTATCTCACTATCTTAATCTCACCATAGCCTATTAGCTGCCTGTTAAGAGCATACCAAGGCTCCTCATAAGTAACAGTTGTTGTCTTAGTTTTTTTCAGCATTTCATCAAGTTTCTTCCATGAGCTTTCGCCGTTTGGAACTGAAGCATCAATAGTCACACAACCATGGCTTACTGTACCTGGATGCAATCTAAAGCCACCACGTCCATTCGTATCTGAATTATTACTTTGGATGAAATCATCTATCTTCTTATCTTTAAATAAGAGACCATACCATGTTGGATCAGACTTAGGATTAGGGTTTTCTGTTATTATGTAAGTACCTAATGGTACAGGAATATTACGGCCTACCCCTACATCAGTCACTTCTCCAGATATTGCAACACCACCACTAAATGCTTTGATTGACACAACTTCTTTAGGTGCCTTTGTATCAGTAAATGTTAGTATTCCCTTACTTAGACTTAATTGAGCTACTACTTGTAGTCCCCACGGATCCACGAAACTAACCGGATTCTGTCCAGCATAGCCGTAAGTATTGAGCCCACCATTTAGTCCAATAGGATCACTCGTTAAATAACGTCCCGTTTCAGGGTTGTAGTAGCGATGCCAGTTATAGTAATACCCACTCTCACTATCCTCATACTGACCGGCAAATCTTAGATTGAACTCAAACGCCTCATGTGTGGTTGACTCTGCCGCATTGGCGCTATTCACTAGAGTCGGTAGCCAACTCTTTCGCTTAGCTTGCATGTCTTGCGTATTGTTTTGCGGAGTGGATTTAACCGTCACTTGACCAAAGGCATCATACTCCCCTTGCCAGATAATCTCTTGTTTGTTATTACTTACTTGCTGCGGCGTGCCTAGATGATCAGTGTGAATGGTATAGATACTAGGCGAATTGTTTTGATCATAGTCAATCATCGCAATAGGTCTTAAGCCGACATAGATATAACAGCGGGTTAAGGTCTCTTGATTGTCATTGACTTTAATCTCAGTGTCTAGCAATCCTTGTTGCCATAGATACCTTTGTTCACCATTCGCTATAGTTTTACTGACACGCTGCATTATTTTGTTAAAATAACTTACTATCCACCATATTTTTCAAAAGTTTCTTTTTCAGAAATAGCATAGTCAAGATATGCTTGAACTAAGTTTTTCTCACTTTTTGTCAGTTTTCCAATTTTCTGCCAAAATAACTGGCTTCCATAATATTTGTAAAGTTTGTACACAATATTTGCATGATCATAAGAAGCTCCATCATAGAATTGTAAGGAAATAAATGTACGTAAGGAGTCATCATCTTTATATGCTGATCTTAATAGCTTGCAATAATTTACATTGTTATTATCAGCGGCAATTAACATCAATCTACTAACCCTCACGTCGTGAGTACCATAGTAACAGCCTCCATTTTTGATCAATAAATATCTTTCAATTGATATAATGCAAACTAAAATACATACAATTAATACAGCAATTCTTTTATGTGAGAAGCTCATAATATTAATCTCCAGCCTATTTTATTCACGCACTGCCATATTATCTCTCCCAATAACTGTTATTGAGCCATAATGTTTTATTCTACTAAGAGGATTCATCCATTGTCTTCCACGCCTATCTTGTACCGTTGTAGTGGAAGTTGAATTCAAAATATTTTTAAAGACTTCCCAACCCTTTCTGGCGTTGGCATCATTTTGGTTAAAAGTTACACAACCATGGCTGACACCTCCTAAATGAAGTCTAAATCCAGTTCTTCCATTTAAGTCATATTCATCATTAAATGGATTTTCATCCTGAGGATCTACTCGAAACCAATCACTGTGAGCTGGATTTGTATCTCCAGCATTTTCTACGATATCATAGCCTCCTGTAGGTAATGGTCTTTGAGCTGGGCGCGTAGGGTCTCTGAATATGTCATTAGCAGTTGTACTTTGCCCTCCAGTAAAAATATTGTTTACAACAAGCATTTGATTCGCTGTCAGTTTGCCATCTGCATCTCTTATTCCGCCTATGACGTATGATGATGGTGACTTTCTTACCGTAGTTAAGCCTTCACGGTGGTTATCAACATCAATAACTCTTAATTGTTTAGCTGCTCTATCGAACACTGCTACCACTTGTAGTCCCCATGGATCAACGAAGCTAACAGGATTCTGCCCAGCATACCCATAAGTATTCAGTCCGCCATTCAGTCCAATAGGATCACTCGTTAAATAGCGTCCCGTCTCAGGATTATAATAGCGATGCCAATTGTAATAGTAACCACTCTCACTATCTTCATATTGTCCGGCAAATCTTAAGTTAAACTCAAAAGGGCTGCTAGTTATCGACTCTGCCGCATTGGCGCTATTCATTAGAGACGGTAACCAACCCTTTCGCTTGGCTTGCATATCTTGCATATTGTTTTTTGGATTAGCTTTTACCGTCACCTGACCAAAGGCATCATAGTCGCCTTGCCAGACGATCTCTTGTTTGTCATTACTCACTTGCTGTGGTGTGCCTAGATGGTCAGTATGAATAGTATAGATACTGGCGCTGTTGTCTATATCGTAGTCAATCATAGCTATGGGTCTTAAACCCACATAGATATAACGACGAGTGATGGTCTCTTGATTGTCTTTGACATCAATTTCAGCATCTAGCAATCCTTGCTGCCATAGATATCTTTGTTCATCGTTTGCTGTTATTTTACTCACACGCTGCATAGCATGGTTATAACGGTAGTCTGTCGTTTGATTAGCATCGATAATTTGAGTGAGTTGACCTCTGGCACCATAGGTAAACTGCCGCCGAGTTTGAGCTTTACCGTCTTGTCCTTGCTGAACGCTAATAAGGGTAGGATTGCCTGCATCATCGTAGCGATAAGTGCTTGTTTGCTCATTATCATTTGTTGTTGCAGTAATATTTAATAGCTGATCGGTTCCCGCTTTATACTCATAATCAGCTTGGGATTTAGGACTGCTAAAGCCTAATCTGTTTGCATTAAGGTCATACTGGTACTGAGTAGCTTGATTGCTATCTGTATCAGTGACACGGGTAAGCTCACCATAGGCGTTGTAGCTTAGCTGCTCTTTTTTCTCTTCATCATTTTGCTTACTGTGCATAGCCGTAATCAGACTGTTTTGATCATAGGTGAGCGTCTTTTGATAGTCGCCATCCGTCCATGTAGTCAACCGTCCTGCTTTGTCATAGTTGGCACTGGCACTTTGCCCGTTATTGTGAGTAAATGATAGTAAGCCGCGGGCACTGTCACTCTCGATGTTCGAGATAAGAGCGATACTATTATGATTAGGGTTTATCTTACGAATTATATCCTGCCACCAGCTTTGAGCAGGCGCTTGGTAATTGACTTCGATGGGACTACTGATGTCGTTATAGACGTAGCTAAGTGTGCCTCCTTCTGGCAGACCAATTTTATCTATTCTACCTTTGTCATCGTATTGATAGGTGGTCTGCCATGACTTACTACTATCTTGAAATTGCACCGACTCTATAGTGAGGCGACCTTGGGTATCGTAGCTGTAATTGGTGGTTTGCGCAGGATCAACGATTTGACTTAAGCGCGCGCCATCGTAGGTATAGGTAATACTTTCGCAGCTTTGTTCTGTGGTAGTATTCTGTGTGCCAAGTTTACAATACTTGGCAGTGGTGATTCTACCACTGTCATCATAGCTTGCTGTCTGTTTACTGGTCTTGCTTTGTATGAGAATAGGTTGATCATTTAGACCATACTCTACAATTGAGGCGCCTGTATTGGCATCTTTGGCATAGATGATACGTCCAAAGTCGTCATATACTCGCTCATAAGTCGCCCCTTCTGGTAGTACAATCTGTTTGATCTTGCCAAGCAGATTGGTTTCAATCTCAATGGTGGCACCAGCATTTAGCAAATTATCAGCGGGATTAAATAGTACTTGAGCGCTGTCTTCTTTATTCTCAGAGTATAGGCTTTGAGTATCCGTCATGGCTGGGTTGCTATCTGGTGCTTGTATAACGCTTGCGATAGTTTTTTGATCAGTGGTGTCTGTTGTACGCTTGAGAATGTCGTCATTATATTGGATAGCCATGGGATCAATCAGCACACCACCCTTGTCATCAAGCCATTGACGATTCACCAGCTGACCTTCGGTATTGTATTGGTTGACAATCTGCTGACCATCATACAGCTGATAGATGACTTGCTGTTTGCTATCGTCATAGTTTGCTGTGATGGTCTGCTCTAGCTGATTTTGCCATTTAATAGGGCGTTGCTTGCTGTCATATTCTAAACTAAGCTGCTGGTCACCGCGCTGCATAGCCACTGCCTGACCTTTGCTGTCATATTCTATCTTAGTTATGACACCATCCCCATCAGTATGCGCAGTCAGTAGACTTTGTCCAGCAATGGTTTGATAAGTGAAGTGTTCGGTAATATTTTCAGGAAAAGTAATTTGAGTAAGCCGACCTTGATCATCGTACTGATAGCTTGTGACGTCTTGATTGCCTTTTAATGGCCCATCGACGGCTACCAGTTGTTGTTTGCCATTGATACGCTCATAACGATAACGGGTAGTGCGACTAATAGGCTGTACTTGACTGCTCGCTGTTGCAGGCCGAAACCCGCTCTCAGTCATCGCCACAACATTCCCCGCCTCGTCATAGGTGAGGCTCGTCTGTGAGATCTTACCCTCAACCACACTAGGGCGAGTGATTGAGGTCGGCTGCATCGGATAATCTGCATTGTCATAACGATACCCCAGCCACGTTTGCTGGTTGTCCTCCTTTGTCTTATCTGTCTGAGTGATCTTGATCGTACGGCCAAGCGTGTCATAGCTCGTTGACATTGATGCGATGACTTGACCGTTGTCATCAAGCTTACTGGTTTTCGTCACCCGTCCTGCACTATCATACTCATAGCTCACATTGGTGGGGCCGCAAGTGACACACCCTGCCCCTGTCACAGATAATAGCTGTGCCTCGCCATTCTTGTACCTGTAGCGGTAGTTGGTGGTCTCCCCTATGCTGTTAGTTAAGGTGTTAGTAAAGATATGATTCGCTTGGGTAGGTATGACGGTGTCGTTGTCATAGACCACACTAACCTTCTTAACACCGTCTTTGTGAGTGGAGCTTGTCGCTCTGTCATAGGCGTCATAGGTCCATTGGGTTATAAGCTGAGGCTGTTTGTTCTCATAGCTGTATTTGGCAGTGAGGTTGTGCGCATCATAAGGGTCATTATACTGATAACCCGTTCTCACCCCTGTCGGTGAGACGACTTGGGCAAGGTTACCCTTTTGGTCTAATAGGTAGACCCATTTGCTAGCGCTGTTATTATTGTTACTGTTGTTTTGACGGATTGTGCTGCTAGTAACGCTGATCTTAGGCAGGCCACTCTTTGTGGTCTCATAGGCAAACTTTAGGGTGTCGCCGTTATGGTTGCGGACTTGGGCAAGTTTACCGTCAACGCCATAGATCAGCGCCCAGTAAGGGCTGCTAGGACTGTTGGCTTGTTCAGTGACGCGAGAGAGTTGACCGTAGCGAGACATACCAAGCTGGTTGACGCTATTGATTTGTTTGTGAATCACAAATTCAAACTGTTTGCCGGTAGGGAGTGTCCATATCCAAGTGGCTTTACTAGGGTTACTACTTTGACTGCGCTCTATATAGCCAAGCTCACTCTTGTCTGCAACATAGCGAGTAACAAACAGGGTGCTACTATCTAAAGCGGCGGCGGTCTTTGTAAAGCTGATCTTGCGTCCATCGGCTTGGATGATGTCTATTTGATCATCGATGTCTTGCAGTTGCATCTCGTAGTCGTGACGCCAGCCAATGCCAAATAGTCCGCGCTGGCTGCTTCTTGAATTGTAGTAACGGTTGAGTCTTAGGGCATAGTCATCACCTACGGCTTGGATGTCTGTGGCTTGTTCAAACTTGTTGCCGTTAAGAACGTTGATGGGGTTGCCGCTACCTTTGGCTTTTGCAGCTTCAATTTTATCCACTATAGTAGGGTTGGAGCTTTGATTAGCAGGACAGCTTCCTCCTACGGTCCCTTGTCCGCCATTAGTATTGCAAACGATAGTTCTATTTTCTGTTATGCTTAAATCAGCAGCAACTATGGTAGGAACAATAATCAACAAGCTGACAAATAAACGGTTCAAACGCATAAGTTATTCTCAACAGTTTTTAATAGGATTGATCTATTACAAGTTAGTAATATGACTCTACTACGGTGAGCACGTATTTTGATTCTGAAAGTCTGAGACTAAGTCAGAATCGACGATATTGCCATTAGCGTCAAAGGCATCATCTATATCATCCATCTGCGATGCGCCCAAGGTGATAATCCCTAAAGCGATGAGTAGTTTGAGCCAGTCTTTATTACTGGTATTACTATCTGTGTTGATGCCACCGTTCGCTCTAATATCTTCTATGATTTCTTCTCGGCTCATGCCTTCATACTTGCCTGGTAGTTTGACCGTAGATAGATCAGGTAGCTGATGGTTATCCCCAACTGTGCCAGTACCAGTGCCAGGGTTGTTTGAGGCAACCTTTAGAGTGTTTTGAATAGCTGGGCTTAGCATTTGGGAGGAGACGTCAACGACGATAGGTATTCTATTAGAGGCAAACAGCATAGCACTAAAGGCATCTTTGGGACCTGAGAGAAAGTCAAAGGCTTTGGCGAAGAACCCGCCTACTAGTGGAATAGTAGGCTTATAGCCGTAAGTAATTCTTAGCTTTAAAACATTGGCCTCTGATATGTTGACGCCAGAGCTAGCACCAGGCTTGGATTTGAGGTTTTCCATGTCTGTCAGTTTATTAGGAATAACCTTTTGCTTGGTGCCGAGTGTCTTTTGAAGAATGGGGCTGTTAAAGTCATTAAAGGCTTCAGCTGTTGGGTTGATAATTTCAATCTTTGTAAAGGGCGCTTCGGTGGCTTTGGCAAGTGCCAATACTTTGGCATTATCTAATTTACCACCACCGATACCTTTGTTAGCGCTCAAATAGGGTAGGAATCCTTTTAATAGTCCCATCTCAATTTGTTGAGGGCTTGCATTCTCAATAGCTCCTGCGCGAGCGGCTTCATAAGAGGCATAGGTCAGATTAGTTTTGGCGTTATACATTAGGGTATATTGCAAGCCATTCATCCCTAAAAAAAAGATTAAAGGTCCAATGGTAATAAATTCGGTTAGTGTGGCGCCAAGCTGACTTGATTTCATAACTGATCCTCACTGAACTTTTTACCGATGACATCTAACGGTATCTCTTCTGATTCTGCTGATAACTCAACCACCTTGTAGGTAGCCCTCGGCCCTAAACAGAATCGATTAGGTTTGAGATTATTTTTGATAGCTAGAATAGTATTATTCTTTGATAAAAATAAAATATGAATAGCATAGCGCATACCAATCGTATGTACGGAGCCACAAGGTATGATTAAAATACAACTGTTAGTCTTAAGTTCTTTAGTAAACAGTAGACCTTTTAACCGTGATAGAAAGCTATTCGCTTTATATAGATTTAAGTCCCCCAGCACAGTCTTAGTCATAATATTGTTCACAAAAATGCATCCTTTATCAAGACGTAAACAGGAAAGCCGATCACTATAAAAGTACAAGGAAAGATAAAAGCCACTAATGGGAAAAGCAACTTTACAGGCGCTTCCATCGCCATTTTTTCAGCTTTTTGAAACCTTTCAATTCGCCTTTGATCCGCTTGACTTCTTAGTATTGGTCCAATATTCATACCCATTTTTTCAGCTTGGATAATTGAAGATACTAGACTTTTAATAGACTGATCATCAATTCTTTTACCCATTTTTCTAAACGCGTCAGACCGACTTACACCTGTTTTGACGTCTCTAACAATTTTTTCAAACTCTTGTCTAACAGGGCCAGGAGGACTTTTATCAACAGCTTGCCTTATAGCACCATTCAGATTTAAACCAGATTCTACGCTCAGGGTTATCATATCTAAAAAGAAAGGTAAATTTTTAGATATACTATTTAGTCTCTTGTTTTTGGCTTCTTTGAGCCATAAATCTGGATAAACGTAGCCAAAAAGAGTCCCGATTAGAGCTAAAAACAAACTTTGTTTTGCTATTGTAAGTAGTATTAGCACAAATAAAGTAAAAACGATAGCACTTATTATTTTGCTAGCAATAATATGTTCTGGTTTAAACTGAAACTCCACACCCGCATAGATAATTTGTCTTTCATATTTGATATAAGTTTTATCTTTGATAAATGGTGCGAGATAAAAAGCAACTACATTAATAAAAAAACCAAACATTTTATAGAATAATGGAGGGTCGTCAAAATACTCTCTGTTATCATCTGGTACACGAAGCATGATAAAGAATAAATACCAACAGAGCGCAAAAATTGCTAAAGTAATAAAGCC
The DNA here is from genome assembly GCF_007280595.1 of Psychrobacter sp. YGAH215. NCBI lineage: Bacteria > Pseudomonadati > Pseudomonadota > Gammaproteobacteria > Moraxellales > Moraxellaceae > Psychrobacter > Psychrobacter sp. YGAH215. Next base: position 9,647 of record NZ_VKLR01000040.1, read on the forward strand.
AATAAGGATATATATCTGTAAAGAAGAGTTAAACATAAATCACCTATATATCTATATTGACAATTTTTCGAATAAAAATAATACCTAATACTTCAAATATTATTAATGCACCTAAAGCTATATATCCTTCTGTAGTCGTCCAAAGTTGTGACATAGCTTCAGGCTCCATCTTTGATAAGACTAATATTAACGCTATTGGCATAGAACCTACTACCCAAGCCTGCATCTTACCTTGAGAAGTTAATGCTTTTATTTTTCCTTCTGCTTGATCTATACTCCTCAGCGTCTGGGCAACATTTTTCAGAGCATAAGAAAGCTCTCCTCCTGTCTCAATCGATGTCCTAATAACAGATACTGTCAAGATCACCGAATTAAGCGGCATTCTTCTAGTAAAATTTTGCAGCGACTGATCAACCGATACTCCAAGTTTTTGTTCACGCACTACCATGCCTACTTCTTGCGACAATGGAGGTGGGTACTCTTCTGAGATTAATGAAAATGCACCACTTAAACTGTTGCCTGCTAATAACGATCCTCCCATGAGATCAATAGCATCAGGCAGCTGTTTCTCAAACAAATCTATTCTTTTTTGTCTAAGGTATCTAACAAAAATAAATGGTAATGCTACTAAAGCAGCCACTATTCCAAAGATAACTATATAGTTACTTAAAAAATAGAGAGCTAAAAAAATTAGTAATATAGATGCAATAGCATAGATATAAAGATATTTATCAGTTTTACTTTCAGTGAGATTTTGATCTAATAATTTTCTGAAGACATCTATTTTTTTTGTATGAGAAAAACTAGATACATCTTTAAAAAATAAGGTATAGATGATATAGAAAATCATTGTCAATATGACAAAAATGGCTATAAACATAGCTTATTTGACCTATAAGTTAAAATAGTCAGTGTTTATTTCACTACCGCTATCAATCAACTCTTGATAGAAGGAAGGTATAGTTTCCGTAGATCGAAATGTTCCTTGAATAACGCCATCGTCATTATAGCCAGACTTATTATATTTAAATATATCTTGCAGCTGAATAGTATTTCCCTCAATACCAGTAACCTCAGTGATATGAGTTATCTTACGAGTACCGCAAGCAAAGCGCGTTTGCTGCACAATAATATCGATAGCCGATACAATTTGTTCGCGTATAGCTTGCAATGGTAGCTGCATACCTGCCATCAGTATCAAGGTTTCAAGCCTAGATAAAGCATCTCTTGGCGTGTTAGCGTGCAGAGTAGTTAATGACCCTTCATGACCTGTGTTCATCGCTTGCAACATATCTAACGACTCAGCCCCTCGACACTCTCCAACGACGATCCTATCAGGGCGCATTCGCAATGAATTTTTAACCAAATCACGGATGGTGACAGAACCTTTGCCCTCTGCGTTTTCAGGTCTAGATTCTAATGAGATCAAGTGGTCATGATCGAGCTTTAGCTCTGCAGCATCCTCTATGGTGATAATACGTTCACCATTGGGTATAAAGTTAGATAAGACATTTAGCAACGTTGTCTTACCAGAGCCTGTGCCACCTGAAATAATGACATTACGTTTATGCAGCACGCAAGACTCTAAAAACTCCGCCATATCAGCTGACAGGCTATTCATATCTACTAGATCCTGTACTGTGAGTCTCTTTTCTGGAAATTTACGAATCGTAATCGTAGGACCCTTTAATGCTAATGGAGGTATCACTGCATTAACCCGTGAACCATCTTTTAAACGTGCATCTACCATTGGTGAAGATTCATCGATTCTTCTACCTATGGGAGAAACAATTCTTTCAATAATATCTAGAACAGCTTGATCACTACTAAAAACTGCGCCACTTAAAAATATTTTCCCTCTCTTTTCAACATAAATTTCACTAGCTGAATTGACCATAATTTCAGAAACACTTTTGTCTGATAAAAACTGCTCTAACGGTCCAAGACCAATAGCTTCATTTAAAACCAATTTTTTTATACGTTCAATATTAGTTCTATTGATAGTTAGATCGTTATCTATAATTTTATTTAAACAAGTAGAAGCGGTCTCAAATAGCTCATTATCTGACATGTTAGAGATATCATTTCTCTCTAGATCCATGGTTTCAACAAGTTTCTTATGAAGCTCTTTCATAAGCTTCATATCTTTTTCTAACTCAAGCTTAGTATCTCTAAATAAGGTTAAATTAGTTTCGATAGGTTTATTGACATTAGTTAATACTACAGGCTCTTCTTCTTGGATACTCTTCTCTTTGTTATCAAAACTTTGAGTGTCTCTTATATTGTTTTGAAATTCTTCACTCTGCTCGTTAGAATGGTGAAAAGGTTCGTTCGTTTCTAAAATAGTGAATTTATATTTCCCAATTTTTATACAATCACCTTCTAGTAATGGACCGTATATATCCACTTTAGAGTCATTAACGTAGGTGCCGTTCGCGCCTCTATCTAAATCTTCAATAACATAGCCTGCTGGCAGCTTTTTTATCATTGCGTGTTTTTGAGATATTAACCATCCTTTAATTTGTATTTCGGCATCATTACTTTTACCTATTAGAATATTCTCAGTGCCAAATTCAATTATTGACTCATTTTCTTTATAAACTACCTTGAGCTGAATCATTTACTGAACCCTCTCTTCAAAATAGGTTCTGTTTTCGTTACTTTCAAAAAAATCCTTTGGCAAAAGCAGGTTATTTTTATTAATATTTTCTACCATCTGATTTGCTTTAGTAACCATAGTTTCTAAAGGTTTGTCTTTTTCACTATAGATAAATGGAGTGACGATAAACAGTAATTCTGTTTTGACATCTATTTTACTCTTGTTTTTAAACAACCTACCGATAAATGGTGCTTTATGTAGTCCAGGTACTTGAGAGTCAGCTTCAGAATTCCTATTATAATTCAAACCACTTAATACAAGTGTTTCACCGTTCTGCAAACTAAAATCAGTGACCGTCTTTCTTGTTAGTAGACCAGGTACATCCAAGACCTGTACTGCAGGATCTATCTCACTAATTTCTGACTCTATTTTTGCAAGAATGCTTCCATCATTTTGAATAACAGGTGAAACATTAAGCTTTATACCGTAATCCTTAAACTCAACTGAAGGTGTTCCTGTAGCAGTAGCTGTTGTGAAAGGCACTTGACCTCCAGATAAGAATTCAGCGTTACCTCCGTTTCTACAAGAAAGGACGGGGTGCGCGATCAAATTAGCGGTTCCTTTGCTTTCCATCAAGTTAATTTTACTGGTTATAGAGGATATGAGCCCTGCATAAGTTTGAAAAGGACTAATAGCATCTCCTAAAGGAATGTTATCGAAGCCCAACCCACTCACATCTGATTTAAAAGCGTTACTTTTTTTGAATTCTCCAATAACTCCTACTTTAGGTCCATTAATCTGAGACGACCACTCAATACCTAAATTTTCACTTGCACTTCTGCTTACTTCAACGATTTTTACATCAAAGTACACCATGCGTGTGTCGTTTTTATTAGCTGTTTGGTTGTTTGCACGTGTAAGATTAGTGACATAAGGATATTGAGCTAAAAAACTATCTACTTTAGCTTTATCATCATCGTTTAAGTCTAAACCTTCAACCAAGATAGTATCGCCAATAATATTCGCCGTTAAATCAGGATACTTTAATAGAAAATAGTTAATCTCATTTAACATTCTTGGTAGATTTGCAGGATAAATATGGGTATTTATACTTTGGACTGATTTATTTCTCCACACCTTTATAGTAGTATCGCCATTTTTTATTCCAGTTAACAAAATTCCTTTTTTATCAATTGGTAAAGCATTGACAATCTCATCACTACCAACTGCTACATTTGTAATACTGCTATCTTTGATAAACTCAGATTGACCTACATAAAGAGTCATAATACCATTGTTTATATTAGCGTTTGTGTATGCTGAAATACTTACTAAGATTAGACAAAGTGATTTTTTAAACATAGATTACTCTTTATTAGTTGTTTGTACTTCTATTACCATATACAACGTCTATTGAAGGCTTCTTAGGTATAGTTTGTGCTGGTGGTTCAGTTATTATAGACTCTCTACTTTCTTGCATATTATCAAGCGCAGCAAGATAGTCATCAAGTTCAGAATTAGGTAGGCGTTCATTCTGTATATTATCTTGCTCTGAAAATGTTTTTAAGTTCAATTCGCGCTGTAGTGTCTCTAAGCTTACAATATTGGTCGTGTAAGACATATCATCCGGATTACGTAAAACAGCAGATAACCTTCCTAACTCTAATGCTGTCGTTACTCTAGAGACATCGTCTATATTTAAGTCTAAAGTAATAGTGCTATAACCGTCGTTGTAGCCAGTATCTTGAGCGTAGCTACCATCTATGCTTAAAGAGTCACCAGTAGCTAACACTCTTACGTTTTGCATCAAAGGCGCAGCGATGACGTTTCCAAGCTTTTGATAAGTCAGTATCAAGTCAATATGATCATTGGGGTTTAGCATCGAAGAGATAGAGCTTTGATCGTCTACAGGTATAGTCAGTGCTCGTCTACCTGGTGATAATCTGCTGGCCAATTGTCGCCGCTCATCGGTATCGATAAACTGCCAAGTTAAGATATCACCTCTTTTTAAATCTGACAGTAATAACGCTCCATTAATACTATCTGCCTGCTCAGGCGTTATAGCCGTAGATTGAGCGAACTCAGCTGGAATATCACTTCTGATCGCGAACCTAGATTGATCAAAAGGATCGACAATCGTTCCACTAGCTAAATCACTATTTGCGACTATATAGCTAATGGTTTCCGTCTCTAATGAGTTAGCTATTTTTTTATCCACAATAAACTTCAATAAGAAAGCACATAATAGTGCCAGAACTATCGAGATAATAAGTGCAAGAACGTTCTTATTCACTCTTTTCATTTTAAAGCTATTAATTGTTTTCATTTTTTCTCTGACTAGTTATTGAATCGACGTTGTCCAGATTACTTATCGAATTTGAATAGTTGTCATGCCGAGTTTGAAATGCTTCTTGAAACATGTTCCATAAGTTTTGATCTCCGACTTTTACGCCGAACACTACTGCAACAATTACCATTGTCGCTAATAAGTACTCCACTGAGATATTACCTTTTTGGTCACGCATAATCTATTTACTCACTTCAATGATAAATATAAAATCTCCTCGAGGACTCAATTTAGATATTTTTATAACTTTTTGGGAGCGGGACGATTTTAAGATATAGTTAGTAAACCCAATAGATGACTCTACATTATGAGATAATTTATTCAGTTGAGTCAGTAAACGCGCATATTCACTTTTACTGTAGCCTTGCATATTTATAGTACGAGTAACGTTCTTATAATCTTCTGTTTGTAAGTCCAAAGAAACTTTATTATTATTGATACTTACGGGATTAGGGACATAAGATCTTTTGGCGGTGCTAGAGCAAGTCATATATCCTGCGATCGACTGCTTATAAGTGCTATCTATAGTGACAGTAGCTACACTCGACTTATCAAAGATAGATAAATTGCTACCTGTTAAGGAATAAGCTATGCCTTTTTTTTTCAATGCTTTCATCAGACAACCCGTACCACAGTCGCTAGCAAAAGTATAATAGTCTAACGGTTTGCCATTTATAATAGCGTTACTAAATAAAGGCGCAGCTGCAAACCCTTCTATGGCTCTAATCTGTTGACATACTGCGCTATTGGCAGTTACAGATAAAAAAGAGGCAAGTATAATTATTATAATTTTATTCATTAAGGGTTAAAAGTAGCTAGGCGATCTGCAGGCACTGCATCATGATCGACTTTTACGTCCTCTAATTTATGATGATCTAAAACATCGAGTAAACCTAATGCTCCATCACTAACAACTTTGAGATCAGCTATAGCTGCATTTGCAAATTTAACGAATAAGTCTTGACTACCTCCATTATTTGGAATGATGACATTATCAAAGTTGTCTATTGAGCTTTGAATTTCTCTTTGGTCTCTTGCTGTAAGTGCTTGATTATCTATATATAGACTCTTACTTATGGTCATAGAACTTGCAATCTCAGGAATAACATCTAAGTTTTCTAAGGGAAGATTAATACTGACTGTTCCTTTCTTATCGTATATTCCTAAATTAGTTACTCTATCAAAATTGTTCCAACTCACACCCTGAGCACCACTCATATTAGAGCTATCTGCATTATAATTAATAGTTACTGAATCATTTTGATATATCTGTTGATTCCCTTTACCTGCCCCTAATTTAGCACCCTGATCATTTATCTGTTCATCATCGACAACTAAAGCTGTTTCACCGAAATATCGATCACTGACTTCGCGGCTAAGCTCGACATTATCTGTGTTACCTTCTCTCACTCGCCATGCCGCATAATCTAACGCTTGTATACTCATTATGTTTGCATTGGCAATTTTAGCTAGAATGGGTATCGAAAGTATAAGTGCTATAAGCACACTAAACGATACTGCAAATTCAATTGCTGCCTGACCTGATTCTTTATTGTTCATGATCCATTAGACTCCGCTATTGCAAGTGTACTATTGTTGGTCAGTCTAACCTGCCAATATGGATTTAATAAGCTAGCTTTTTCCAATTTATTTTTATTAAAATAAGTTGGTCTGCCTTGCCTATCTTGAATTGGCCGCTCAAAGTAAGCTTCAGCAGTAGATACTGCGGTAACATCATCTTTTGAGATAATATTTAATTCATCACCTACTTTTAAGTTAGAAGCACCGCTTGTGGTGTCAAGCCTATCTGCTTTTTTCGACACTCGAATTGAAGTAGGTAGAGTTGGCTCATCTTGTGCCAACATTTTAGTTTCAAGATCCCAAAATTGTGGAACTCCTGACTCTCCCGCATTCATGGTTCTATTACGTCGCGAATCCCAGCGGGGTGTATATTGGTTACTTCTATTAGAAGCATCCTTATTTCTATTTACACTATTATACCCTGCGTTATTGCGCCAATCGTTGTCACCTGTACCACTATCTCTTACTACTGCACTACCGTAGCCCATCCGATCTTCTCTCCATGTTAATTTAGGTAGTCTCCACTTTCTTTTTTTCCAAAAACGATAATGGTGAGAGAATGTATCAACCCCTTTCCACTGATTGAGATCATTACTAAGCTCAGTACCGCCTCTAGCTTCAAGTCGGTTTTCAAAAAGAAAAATCTTGAAATCATCAACACTTTTTGCTCGACGTTCGCGAGTAAAGTCATCTCGCGATGCCAAGATAACATCCTTTAAGCGGGCACGGCCTACAGTAGGATCTGAGCTATTGCCACTATAATGCTTTATAAAGCTTCCACCCAACGGATTGACGGCATACTCTGAAGCCGTTATTAAAGGCCGAGAGTCAAATCCTGCACCTATAGACGATTTTTCTATTGTGTCTTTGTGGACTTGTTGAATAGATATAAATGAAGAGTTATTTAGCAAGTTTTGTTGAAATGATATGGCTTCGGTTGCTTGATTATTGATAAGGATAGTTGGAGAAGTTAAATCAGCAAGTGGCTGTACTGCTTTTGAGTATTGAGTAATAACTTGCTGAACTTCTGGACCAACATAAGGTATAAGATTGACAAGCTTAGTATGTTGCGGCATAGGTTCGAAATGCTTAGCCCAACTAGCGACACTTACTGCTTGCGCTGTTGCCAGCTGATTAGCGATTTTGGCTTTATTCATATAGGCATTAGCATTTAAGAGCTGCGCTTGTTTGGTCGCTGTATTGTAGGCAGCATGATCAGCGAGCACCTTGGCTTGAGTTCTCTCTGCCAAAAGCTGGGAGGTATTGAATAGATAAATCATTGATACTGCAAGGACTAACGTAAAAGCAAGCATTAATAGTAATGCTTGCCCTTTTTGATTATATATACTCATAAATTAATCCCATCCTTTTGCCTAAATAAGCGTAAATTTAAATATAAAATAGATAGTTAAGAAACTTAGTACTAAATAGATTACATTTGACTTATCTGCAATCAAAGATTAGGTTGCTGTTATTATAAAGTCGTATAATTAAGATAGAGGATTAATGTTCACTTGTATAAAACCTAATCATTACTAGAAAAGTCAGCCATACCTTTTTTTGCATCCGCTTGAGTTGCTGCTTTATCTGCCGCAGTTTTTGCTTTACCAGTTTCATCAGCACCTGATTCTCCAGCAAGTTCTGCTGCAGCAGCCGAAGCTTGACTTCGAGCAGTTTGGCCGAAGTATTTAAATGAGCCGATAGCGGCAATGGCTATCAATGCAACGATAATAATGTACTCAGTCATACCCTGACCAAGCTGCTTACGCATGTTAGGTAACTGCATAGAAATACTCCGTTTAAGTATAGTTAATGTAACTCATTGTATCTTACAATTTTATTGTAGGACAAAACAATTGTAATGTCTATATTTTTTCATGTTTTTAGTTAGCTAAACATTATCGAGATGCATGTGACAGATTTCAGAAGCTATATATAGACTTACAAGACAATATCATTAAATCTCTTGTATAAGTCATTGCTAGCCCTTGATACTTCGTTAACGAAGGTCAATAAAAAGGTACTTTTGCAAGAGGTCTATTGTCTAAACTGAACCGCCCCGAGATTGTCGGAGACTCAACTTTCTGAGAGAATACGACAATGAAAACACGAAACTATACCCCTGAA
>NZ_VKLR01000041.1:0-11025 GCF_007280595.1 Psychrobacter sp. YGAH215
GTGTGAGAACTTAAAGATTAACCGTTCGCTATTTTTTTTGCCAGAAATTTATATCCAATGTTCAACACGCCCTAATCTCCTAGTAAACCAAAAAAAGGACGGTGCCAAACGCTTGTTCAATCAGATACTGTATTGAAAATGACTGTTCAATGAGAGTTTTTTCATCGAACAGTCTAATTGCAACCCTATTAACTAGCGTAGCTTTCTAGGTTATTTACGAGCAGCTTTGACCTCTTCTGGCGTCACTTCACCACCTTTATTGCCCCAACTGTTAATAATATAAGTAACGACGTTGGCGATTTTTTCATCATCTAGGGCAACAGCTGGCATGACACTGTCGTACTCCTCGCCATTGACGGTAATTTTACCCGTCAAGCCATGCAAGATAGCATCGACGGCGCGTTTTGGGTCTTCGTTGAGGTAGTCAGACTTGGCCAATGGTGGGAAGGCTTTTGGTATACCAGCACCATTTAATTGGTGACAAGCCGCGCAGTTACTAGCGTAAACTGACTCACCCATTTTAATTCTTTCTTGCTTGTTGGCAGCGGTCACGACAGGCGCTGGCGCATTGGTTTTACCAAGACTTTGTGCCGCTGAGCCTTCAGGTAAGTAGACGTCTTCACGCACTTTTCCTGAATATATTTTCTTGTCCTCTGCACCTTTGACATCGATGATACCAAGCGCACCTTTGTTAAATGCCCGGAAAATAGAGTGGTCAACCATCACAAGCTCGCCTGGAACATCTACTTTGAACTGGGCAATCGCGGCGCCCCCTGCGGGGATAAGGGTGGTTTGAACATTATGGTTTTCAGCGCTACCGCCTTCCATATTGACCTTGTCAAATATCTCACCAATCACGTGGAATGATGACACCAAGTTAGGACCACCGTTACCAACGAATAGACGAACCGTTTCACCGACGTTGGCTTTCAATGAGTTTTCACCGGTGAGCGCCCCAACTGAACCGTTAAATAACACGTAATCTGGCTGCTCTTTTACCGCTTTTTCCATATCAAAAGGCTGCAGTCCTTTATCGCCATAGTTGCCTTTGGTATAAAAATCGCCCTGCATGACATAAAATTCACGATCAACCTTTGGTAAACCGCCTTCTGGCTCAACCAAAATTAGGCCATACATACCGTTTGCGATGTGCATACCGACGGGCGCTACCGCACAGTGATAGACATACAAGCCTGGTTTTAAGGCTTTAAAGTTAAACTCTGAGGTATAACCAGGAGAGGTAAACGAAGCAGCAGCGCCGCCCCCTGGACCTGTCACCGCATGTAAGTCAATATTGTGCGGCATTTTTGAATCAGGGTGGTTTGATAAATGGAACTCAATTTCATCGCCTTGACGTACGCGAATAAATTGTCCTGGTACCTGACCGTCAAATGTCCAGAAGTTGTACTCAACGCCATCTGCTAGACGCATGGTTTTTTCTACAGTTTCCATTTTTACGATGACTTTTGCCGCATAGTCACGATCGATGGGTGGTGGTACTTCAGGCGCATGGGTGATAACCGCATCAATCACTGGTAGCTCGCCATTTTTGGTGGTTGGCGCTTTGCTGTCTTTTGTGGTTTGAGTGGTTTCCACGCTGGTTGCTGTGGCCTTATCAGGGGTTGATTTATCACAACCGACCATTCCTACCGTACCAAGAGCAAGAAGACAAGCTAATGCAAGTTTAGAATAGCTGAGGGCTTGAGGCTGAGAGGTTGTAGAGTTAAAAAGACGCATAAGGCTCTCCAAAAATTAAAAATAAGTGGCTCATTTAACAAAGCTCGATTTATATCGGTTCTTAGCATCCTAATGTGATAGTTAGATAAAACGAAAATCACTATAGAAATGATCAGATGCGACAATAAAATTATAAAAGCGGTGAGCTAATAAATTGGCTTCCATAAGATGTATTTTAAATGAATGTTTACAAATAAGCGAATCATTTGCGCAATATTCGTTCACGATTTTTATACTGATGAGTTATAAATTTAATTAGGTGTTCTTAAGATTTGGCGCACTAGAAAAGAGAGGAGTAAAAACTTTAAGAATTAAGATTTAAACGCTGAGATAAGCATTTTAGGATTTGAAAATTCTGCTCCAAATTAGTGAAGCTAAGTGGTTATTGAACTTAGCTATTATATTAAGTTGGGTTAGTATTGTAAGAGTGATAGGCCGTTTATATTCAACGCTAATCGGAATTTTTGTCATTATTGCTATTTTTTCGATAAGACAAACGACGCTTGATGAGTAAACCGATAACAACCACGATTAATATACCGATGGCCTTAGAATAGGGGGCTAACACGCCTGCGACAGCGTCATAGTTTTGACCCAAGTAATACCCGGCTAGCGCCAATATCGCGGTCCAAATGCTGGCGCCTAAAGCGGTTAGCGCCAAAAACGGTAATAACGACATTTTATTCATACCGGCAGGGATGGAAATTAGCGAACGCACGCCCGGCACCATACGCCCAAAAAACACTGCCATTTTGCCATGTTTGTCAAACCATGCATTGGCATCGGTGATGTCAGTAGGTTTTATAAACACGTATTTGCCGTACTTTTCAGTGAACTCGATCAAGCGCGGCTCATCGAATTTATGACCCAAATAGTATAAGGGTAGCGCACCCAGTACCGCGCCAAGCGTCCCAGTTAGAATGACCAAGACAATGCTCATATCGCCTTTAGAAGCGGCGAAGCCAGCAGCGGGCATGATAACCTCAGATGGAATAGGCGGGAAAACGTTTTCAGCAAACATGGCAAATATAATGCCAAAGTAGCCAAACTTTGCCATGATGCCGAGTACCCATTCACTCATTTGATCCATAGAATTCCTAAATAACTGACAAATTGATGGCTGTCAGTCTATAGTTTTTATCAGCTGATAACAGCCATCAGCTGATAAAAACTATAGACTGGTAAAGGTAATGGTTTTAGTGCCGTTTGTAGACGGCTGGCTAATCGTTACTTTGCTATCCAGAATATCACCGCGCGCATTGATTTTATAGCATTCTGACGAGCTGCCGTTAGGATCGTTACTGAGTAGTAAGTTAGCCGAGGTTTCTATGCAAAACCACGCGGTATTATTGGTATCTCTGCTCAAAGACCAATCTTGATTGTAAGTACCTATTTTTTTGCGCATGCTTCTATCGGCATAGACATCTTCAGTAATCAATTTACTTGATGAGCCAACCGTTGCCATTTTGGGAATGGTTGTGGTCTGATTGGAAATTGAGTACTTACCTGAGCTGTCAGTGAAACCATGGAATACCAATGGATTAAGGGTAAAGTAATTAATGGCGACTGATTGATCAGTGACTTGATTGTTGACTTTATTAATGGTATTTACTTCAGCGCCTTGGACTTGTTTATTGTTAAATACCATGCTGCCTTTGGGCGTGACTTTGATGTCAGCAGAGGCGGTTTGATTGCCAACGTTTGCCACCAAGCTTTGACTGCGGGCTTTGGTGTAAATATTGAGAATGGCCGCTTCAACGGGATATTGAGTGACAATATTGTTTGAATTGCCCGGCGTGGTGCCACCGTTCATGCCGCCTGCACAAGCGCTTAAGCCTACCGATACCGCGATAACTAATCCTAATTTTTTCATGGTGTATTTCCTCGATTTATTTGAGTTTTCTTTATTTAAATAATTATTACCTGCCTACTATAATCGTATTTTTAAGCGCTGACAGCTGCCGTGTATCCTTGTACCTGTCATTCTTACATCATTATAACAACCGATGATTTTGCAGAAATTTATTAAATAAATGCGTGGTAAAAATTCCTAACCAATTAAAATAGGATAAATCGCTGTTTTTTCTGCTCATACCTCTTTAGTCTGTTATCATTTCGTCCTGTAAAAACGCTAGTTTTACTCTATAAGTACCAATTATAAGCATCATTCGTTAGGACGTTAAAATGATCGTCAAGCAAAAGCCAAGCGCCATCAAACTGCTTTTTACCTTGCGTGGCTCCATTCTGCCCAAGGTCTATCCGCAGATTTTGCTCATTAGCCTGATTAGTGCCTTTATCACCAATATCCAGCACGGATTTCCCAGCTCTTTTTCTTCTTATAGCGTCGCGCCGTTTACCTTGCTTGGGATAGCCTTATCGCTGTTTCTAGGTTTTCGCAATAATGCCAGTTATCAGCGCTGGTGGGAAGCTCGTGGGCTATGGGGTCAGTTGGTCTATGATACGCGCAGCTTTACTCGTCAAGTGCTGTCTTATATAGATGATGAGGGTGAGAAAGGGCGCGATAGCCAGCGCCGACTGGTGTATCTGAGCATCGCTTTTACTCATGCGCTGCGTCATCGATTGCGTGACAGTGCGCCTTGGCAAGATGTTGAGCGTTTTGTTGAGCCCGTTTATCATACCAGCATGCAGCAGGCGCAAAATTTACCGGATTATCTGCTGCGTCTGCTCGGTAAAGAGCTTGGCTATTGTCGGCAGCAGCGCTTGACGTCAGATCTTATGCTGCAAAATATGGACGAGCGCATCAATTCGATGACGGTGGTATTATCCGCCTGTGAGCGTATTCATAGCACGCCATTGCCGTTTGCTTATACGTTACTGGTGCATCGCACGACGTATTTGTACTGCTTTATGCTGCCTTTTGGTCTGGTTTCTTCTTTAGGCTGGGTGACGCCTTTGATTTGCGGCGTTATTGCTTATACCTTTTTTGGTTTGGATGCGCTCAGTGAAGAGTTGGAAGAGCCTTTTGGGCTGGCTGCCAACCAATTACCGCTGACCGCTTTATCCAGGAATATCGAGATTAATTTGCTAGAAGCCTTGGGTGAAACCGAGTTGCCGCCAAACATCATGGCTAAAAACGGCTATTTGCAATAATCTTTTTATCATAAAATGAGTATGGCAACAAAATTTACGCTATTAACATTTATGGCATAAAAAAGACCACTCTAGCGGTCTTTTTTATTTCACCTTGTCATAATGATTATTAAATGCCGTTTAAAAAACTTAGCAGCGTTTGTTGTTGCGTAGCGGGTAATTTTGTAAAACGTGTCTTAGCGCTTTCTGCCTCACCGCCATGCCAAAGTATCGCTTCTGTCAAGCTGCTGGCGCGACCATCATGCAAAAACCGTGCTTCTGGGTCACGTGCGACAATACCAATACCCCACAATGGCGGTGTACGCCACTCATAGCTTTCGGCATTTTTTTCTTTAACGCCGTCATCTAAACCTTTGCCCATATCGTGCAGCAATAAATCGGTATAAGGATAAATAGTTTGCTGGGCGAGCAGCGGAAAGCGCCCGCTAGCGCCCGTTTTTTGTTTTGGCGTATGACAGCTCGCGCAGCCCACTTGGGTAAAGAGCTGCGCGCCTTTATTAAAGGTCGATAAATCAGCCACTCGGCGCTCAGGCACTGCCAAGGCGGCCATAAAATCGGTCACCGCATCCAAGCTGCTGTCTGAAACCTCAGGCGTGCCGCCATTGGGTGCTGTCCAACAAATCGGCTGATTGGCTGTACAATTGGGATCCATAAATACGGAAGTGGTCAAACCCATATCTTGTGACATGGCATTGGCGTTTTGGGTGCGTAGGCTTGAGTTAATCGCCTTCCAGCCAAAGCGGCCAATGCGCCGCTGTTTGCCATCCTGTACCCAATGTACGCGCCCACTAATGCCGTCTTGATTGTTATCGTCAGGGTCAGCTGCCGCAATGATATCCGCCTCAGGAATTAGGTCGAGCAAACCCATGCCGACCAATTGCGGTGAGATGCGCCCACTGATAGCGGTATCTCCCAGCGGCTGATTGGGGTCGGTTGCGCTAAAGTTAAACTGGATACCGGTAGGTTGGTTGCCATTACTCGCTGTGATGGTGTAGCGCATTTTACCTTCGGCTGCGATGCTGGCATCGATACTTTGATGTTGCATTTGCTCGCCGTAATAAGTGTGCGCAAGCCCTTGTTTATTGCCGAGCCTAAATAATATAGCGTCACTTAGCTCGCCATCTGCCGCATAAATGGGTTTGCGTCCTTCAGCACTATGGCACTGGGTGCAGGCATTGGCGTTAAATAAGGGGCCAACGCCATCAAAGAGCACGCGACCCTGGTTGGCTGGCGTCCATTCGGTGATAAAGAGCTCACGACCTGGCGATACGCCGCCCAAGGCACTGCTTGGCAGATTGGGCATAATCTGTAAAAATGGCCTTGAGATATCGGCAGCGATGGTCGCGTTGCCACCGGCTGGTAGCCAATTGATATCAGTTGCAGGATTGTTTGGGCTGTCTGGGTTTTCAGGTATAGTTGGCGGCGTAGGCTGGCTAGGTAAATTCGGGGTGTTAGAGCTGTCATTGTTTGAGTTATCGGAACCGTCCGAGCCGCCACAAGCGCTTAGTAGTAAAGTTACCGTTAGACAAAATAGCGCACGGCGTATGACAGGGAATAAAAGAGTAGAGAGAGGATTTGAAAGGTTTGGTGAGCAGTGATTTGGTGAATGAGGCAGTAGAGACATGGTAAGACCTAAAATGGCTAAAAATATCATTTATTAAATTATGAAAAAAAATACCAAAGATGAGTAAGCAGAAATTAACAAAACCATAATTTAACAAGGGCAACATGAATTTGGCTGCCCTTGTTCACTACATTTGCTATTGCATACTCATGTTAAAGATAAGTCGCGTTTATAGCTGGCTTGGTAAATTGACTGGCATAGGAGTGTTATACATCCAAACGTGGGTAGTGTCTTTATTACCGAGTGAGCCCTCAAAGCTCCAACCCCATGTAAAGAGTTGACCGTCTCTATGCGAGGTATTGGTATTAGTATTGGTATTTTGCTGCAGAGGTTTTTCATGGGCGATCAAGTGCATGACGCCCATCGCCATATTGTCGATATTTTTTAAGTTAGGTAATTTATTGGTCGGCTCATCTAAATCCTTATAGACAGTTTTGCCTGCGCTATTTGTCTCCCCAAACATACCCCACGCGTAAAGAATACCATCTGTCGCTGAGCCATTTTCCGATGTTCCATTGTTCGATGACACATTGTCCAGTAACGCATAGCTGGCATTGCCATTCGCATAGATGCGGCGAATATTCTTATCAGTAAACCATGGCAGTTTGGTTGGCGTTAGAATGGTATTTGCCCAAGCGCTTTCAGTAGCATTGAATTTTTCGCCGTTATAACCTATTTGGCTACTGGCATTGAGCCCCCAAGCGTAGACGGCTTCTTTATTGGTTAGCGCCAATACATGGTCACGGCCAGCGGTAAGTTGGGTTACTTTTTCAAGGCCAATGTTTGGGTCAGAGGCAAGCTGAGGAGTAGGGACAATAGCGTTAGTAGTATGAACGTCAACATTGGTATGAGCGTTGGTATTGCCGCTCAGAACATCAATACGAATCGGCCTTGCATTAACATTGATACAGTTATTGGCTTGGTTACATTCTTGACCGCGACCTAGATTGGCATAGGCGTCGCTGCCCCAACCCCAAACTTGACCTTTATCATCTAACGCGTACGAGCTATTGGCACTGGCCACCACTTGCACAATATGACCGATGTCAGCGGCTGCTGAAAAATCAACCTTAACCGGTGTGCTGCTATTTATCGTTGTCGCATTACCAAGCTGACCTTGGGTATTGGCGCCAAACGCCCACACGCTGCCGTCTTTGGTAAGTACTAAGTTATGCTTATATCCTGCCGCTACCATCACCGCATTGTCAATACCATCAATGGCACCGATATCTAGGCGGCAATCTTCTGTTTTACTACAGTCATTGCGACCGGTGTTGCCGCGTCCTAATTGCCCAGAAATATCTTCGCCCCAACTATAAACCTGACCTTTAGCATCTAGCGCCAGCGAATGATTTTGGTTAAATTTAATAGACACAAGGTCTTTTGGTGCACTGTGCATCAGCATGGGAGTATCTGGATGACCCATGACGTCAGCAATTTTTGTGGTCATTCCCAGACCGGTTTGCCCATAATTATTGCGCCCCCAGCCATACAGCTGTCCATCGCGCAGAGCAGCTGTATGTGAGCCACCCGCCGCGACAGTATCGCCTAGATAGACAGTTTTGGTCGAGCGCATAATGTTGCCAGCATTATCTGTAGCTTCTAAGGTGATTTTATTGCTACCTAATGCCAATAAAATACGCGCGTCAAAATCCCCGTTTGTATCAAAGTCTAAGCTTTGCACTGGCTCTTCGTTGCGCTTATATGTCAACGATTTGATGCCACTGCTATCTTGCACTTGCCCAGAAACAAATATTGCCGCCACCGCGCTATAGCCATCGGTAAAATTGCTATCAGTGGTCAAAAGTGGCGGCGTTCCATCAATGATTGTGGTGTCATCAGAATCATTGCCACAAGCAGTTAGCATCAAAGTCGCGCTGATAAGTGCCACTGCTTGGCTAAGACGGGATAAGCGCATAAAAACCTCAATAAATTATCAATAAAAGAATAGGTGTTTAAATATAGGAAATAGCAACATAGCGTAAAATGGGTGTAACTATGGATGCGAATAATATTACAAATGATAATTATTATCAATATATAAATAAAAATGTTAATTTGATGGATTGAAGATAAGTGTTTTTTATATAAAGGTAGTTAAGGGTTTTAGAAAATGAGTTTTAAGGTAAATGGTCAATGCAATACAATACAATACAATGAATATTATTTTTGGATAGGCTTTTATCTATGAAAAAGTGAGGTATATTAAGGTAGAAAGGTAAGCCATTTATACAGACTTGAGTTTTTGAAAATTTGTTCGATAACAAATTATTAATATCGCAATAACCAGCCCCTAATTATGAGGATAATTTGAATAAAATAAGCAAAGAAGCCGCTGCATTTACAGCCCTGCCACTCAACATCCAAACCGCGTTAAAGCAAAATAAACGCATCGTCCACCTTAAAGTGGTTATCAAACTTCTTTGAGAAGCAGCAGGTCTTTCGAACGGCTCGTCGCAATCGGTGCCTAAGGCGACAGTTATTACCTTCTATGCCTACCGTATGCTGCTTGCCGATTTGTTTCTTGTCAGGCTTGAATGCGGTTATAAAGCTATCCCAGTTATCCATGCTAATAGAGCCATAGCTGACTTTGAGCTGCTTTAGACGCGCTCTTAGTTTCTGAGCCGTTTTTAAGTCGCGTTTGCCTCAGACATAAGCGACAATCTCATTGGTAGCACGGTCATAAGCGTAGATGAGCCAGACTTTACGCTTCTTGCGATACACGTAAATCCAGAACTCATCAACCTCTAAGCGTTCATAGTTGCGCTTCTTAGGCGCAATCTTATAAACAGATGAGCCTATGGTGCTAAGCACTTTACCAATGCTAACTGAGGCTATAATAGCAATGTCTCTAATGCCACAGCCTCTCACTGTCATTAGCCGTATTTTATCTTCTATTCTAGAGTGACAGCCATGATAAGTTAAGGCATGGTCGCCAATGAATTGACGTTTGCAGTTCTTACACTGGTAGTTCTGCTTGCCATAGCTTTTTATACCATGTATCGAAAAACTGGAGCTGTGACAGTCGGGGCAATTGATCTGTATTTGTGTCTTCATAACCTCAAATATATCATCTTGCTTTGGCTGTCACCCTCCTTTCATCTCCTCAGCATACTTTCTGACACACCACCAGTTTTTTTAGTATCTGTCTTTTAATTTACAAAAACCATTAGGAAAAGATTATGCATATCAGCGCAAATTTCGATGCCGGTAATATTGAGGTTATCAATGCAGAAGATCAAACCAACATTCAATTGGCGATTCGTCCAGACGTGGGCGGAGAGTTTTTTCAGTGGTTTAACTTTCGTCTATCAGGCGAGGTTGGCGAGCAGTACGTACTCAACATTATGAATGCAGGGAAGGCCTCCTACCTTGCAGGCTGGGAGGATTATCAAGCGGTGGCTTCCTATGATCGCGAGTATTGGTTCCGTCTGCCAACCTCTTATAAGGAGGGTAAGTTAACGATAACGGCAGAGCTTGCGTGCGAAAGTATTCAAATTGCGTATTTCGCCCCGTACAGTTATGAGCGTCATCAAGACTTGTTAGCGGCGGTGCAAGTGCATCCGCTCGCGTGTGTGGAGCATTTGGGCGAAACGCTTGATAAACGCGACTTAACCTTAGTAAAAGTGGGTAATGGTGACAGCAAGAAGCGCAGTATTTGGATTACGGCGCGTCAGCATCCGGGCGAGACAATGGCTGAATGGCTGGTTGAAGGACTATTAAACAGTTTGTTAGACGAGGATAATCCCACGGCTAAGTTGTTATTAGAAAAAGCCAATTTTTATATCGTACCGAATATGAATCCTGATGGTAGTGTACGCGGGCACCTGCGTACCAATGCGGTAGGGACGAATCTAAACCGTGAATGGGCAAACCCAAGCTTAGAAAAAAGCCCTGAAGTGTTTCATGTCATCAATAAAATGGAAGAAACGGGTGTTGACTTATTTTATGACGTGCATGGCGATGAAGCGCTGCCTTATGTGTTCCTTGCCGGCTCGCAGGGCACGCCAAGCTATAACGACCGCCTTGCCCATCTACGTGATAAATTCTCAGAAGTCTTAACATTGGCCAGTGCCGATTTTCAGTCTGAATTTGGTTATGACATTGATGCGCCGGGCACAGCAAATATGACGATTGCCACCCACTGGGTAGCCGAGCGTTTTGATTGCCTTGCCAATACCTTAGAGATGCCATTTAAAGAGAATGCCAATTTACCTTTTGAAGATACAGGTTGGTCACCTGAGCGTTCTATTAAATTAGGGGAAGCCTCGTTAATCGCTATGCTGGCGGTCGTTGATGAGTTGCGTTAATCATAAATTTGCTGCAAGTTAATCAGATGGTTTCATGACAATAATTTAATAGTGATGGTTTAACTGGCAGGGTTGAATTGCTTAGAGCAGTGGCTTAAACGCTTAGTTTTTAGCTTTTGCTCTAAGCAGATACAATGCTAATAGCGAGCATCAGTGCTTTTATATTTCTTAGATTAACACATGAAGTGCAATACCAAATGCAAGGTGAAAAAAAGACCTAGATGCGCTAGCATCAAAGTTTTT
>NZ_VKLR01000042.1:0-9059 GCF_007280595.1 Psychrobacter sp. YGAH215
GGTTGTTAACTCATGAAGACTATCTTAATGAGCGTAGTACCAATGACGATACTGGTAGAAGTTGGTACACTCACAAACGTCTTAGAAGTGCTTATCGCAGCCTCAGAACCAATAGCGATTGGCTATTTACTTACCAAGAATATCAGCACTTAGACATACCAAATACCACCAATTCTCTTGAAGGGTTATTCAGTGAGTTAAAGCGACAATTACACAGTCATCACGGTCTAAGTGAGCAGCGTAAGTTGCGGTTTATTAAAGACTTTTTAGGGTCAAAGTCACTCAAATAGCATGAATTATGTCCATTAGCGACTACCTTCTACTTTTTAGCATGAATTTTGTCCATTACACCTAAATTATCATAATCGCTATGTTGAATTGACCGAGGAAGGTAAACGACAATAAACCTAAAGGCTAAAAGCTAAAAGGTAAGAAACTCAATCTATAACAGCTGAACGAATATGAGCAGGAGGAAATACGGCGCTAAAGGTTGAGCCTTTGCCTTCTGTCGATGCGATTTGCAGGGTTGTGTCGTATTGATATAACACATGCTTGACTATTGCTAGCCCCAGCCCTGTGCCGCCTGTTTCCCGACTACGCCCGCTGTCTACTCGGTAAAAACGCTCGGTCAATCGCGCGACATGCTCGGGCGCAATACCAATACCATTATCGGTGACGGCAAAGCGACAGCCTTCTGCCACTTTTGCCCAACTGATAACAATATTGCCGCCTTTTGGCGTATATTTAATGGCATTGATGACCAAATTGGACAACGCACTGTTCAAATACATCTCCGAGCCGTAGAGACCATCATAGGTATCTATCTGCAGGTGCAGCGTATGGCCGTATTCTTGATTATACGCTTGCGCGTCGTCATAGACATGGGTGAGCAGCTTAGTCATATCAATATAATGCAGCTCATGCGTCTCTTCGATTTCAATTCGTGATAGCAATAATAAGTCATTGACCACCCTATTCATACGCGCAGTCTGCTGCGTCATTAGCTCAAACCCGCGTCGCCATTGCCGCGGCATCTCTTCTTGATCAGAAAAATTCTCCAGATAGCCCATCAGTACGGTGAGTGGTGTTCGCAATTCATGCGAGACATTGGCCACAAAGTCGCGGCGCATTTGCTCTAAGTGTTGTAAGCGGGTCACATCATAAATAATCAGCAGCTTTTCATCGCCAAAAGGTGTGAGCTCACATTTAAGATAACGGTTAGGGTCACGCCATGACTTCATGTGTACGCCATCATTGGGCGTGATCTTATTCTGATAGTACTGATGAAACTCAGGGACATTAATAAAGTCAAAAATACTTTTGCCATGGTCCGCTGACTGTAGCAATAATAAATCTTCGGCGGCCTGATTCCACCACTCCAAACCATCGTCACCATTGAGCAAGATAACCGCATCTCGCAATGCGCGTAAGGCACTTCTGATTTTTTGAAGCTGATCGGTAGAATTTTGCTGCAAGATTTGATGGTCCTGTTGTTTTTTACTTTGTTGCACTGTATCTGACTTGGCGTTTTCTGGTTGGGCGTTTTCTTCAAGCACTGTCATGCATACCTCTCATTTTTATTGAGCCAAACTAGAAAATCGATAACCTGTTCCACGAACCGTTTGAATCAAGGTACTACAATCGTAAGGCTGGAGCAGTTTACGTAAACGCCTGATATGTACATCAATCGTGCGATCTTCGATATAGACATTACCGCCCCAGACCTGATCGAGCAATTGAGTGCGGGTATAAGCGCGCTCTGGATGACTCATAAAAAACGCCAGTAATCGATATTCTGTCGGCCCGATATCGATGACTCGATTGTCAGCGGTAATGCGTTGGCTTTTGGGATCGAGACTAAGCTTGCCTATTTCGATCGGCTTATCACTACTAAGCGCACGACCACGGCGTAATACCGCTTTGATTCTTGAAATCAATTCACGCGTTGAAAATGGCTTGGTCATATAGTCATCAGCGCCCGCGTCAAGCCCATGAACCTTGCTATCCTCTTCACTTTTGGCCGTCAGCATAATTACTGGTATCTCGCCCAACATCTCATCGCTTTTGAGCATGCGGCAAAAATCAATACCGCTTTTATCACCCGGTAACATCCAATCGAGCAAAATCAGCGCGGGTCTGTGATCGACCACTTGCTGATGCGCCTCTGCCACGTCAGCCGCTTCTAAACTCTCAAAGCCCGCCATCTCTAGCGTCATTACCACCATCTCACGAATTGCAGGTTCATCTTCTACAATCAAAATCTGCTCACTGCGCATACCATAGCCTTATTATTAAATGACAAAGTTAAAAGACAAAAACCTAGAAATAAATAAAACAATATTAGGCGCCAGCATTAGCTGCCAATGCCTGCCCATTAAACGGCTTAATTATGACAGTTTAATGACATTGAGTTTGAAATCCGCTTTTACGAAAACGCCTGCCCACATCATAACGATTTTTGCACAAGATATCAGCCGCCATTAGCACTAACTTTGCCCTTTATCACACGTCTATTCTAATTAAATGACTTTTTTCATAAAAATGTCTTATTTCATCAAACTGTCATATTTGCGCGGCACAATGGGCTCATCGACCACCAAGCGTCTTTGCAATAAATCATTTTTAATAAAGCGTTATGAACAAAGCAGTATGAATAAAGCACCATTTATAAAACATCGAAATCAGCTCTGTTATTTATAAATATCCAATACTCAACTATGTTTACTTAATATCATTACTTTTTAGGAGAAATAATGCGTTATTCATTAATAGCTTTAGCCGTCGCGAGTACCTTAACCTTAGCTGCTTGTAATAAAAACTCCAATAGCAATGAAAGCAACGAGCCCGCTACTTCGGCGCAATCAACTACCGCTACTACCGACACCGCAAACGTTACGTCGTCAACCGCTAAATCAGCTGACAATGTATCAATGAATATCACCGGCGCAGGCGCTTCTTTCCCGCAGCCTATCTATGCTAAATGGTCAGATGCCTATCATAAAGCAACTGGCGGTCAAGTGAACTATCAGTCGATTGGTTCATCGGGCGGTATCAAACAAATCGTCGCAAAAACGGTGGATTTTGGCGCGTCCGATGCGCCGATGACGCCAGCGGAATTAGAGGAAGCCGGTCTGATTCAATTCCCGACCGTTATCGGCGGCGTGGTACCTATCGTCAATATCGATGGCGTTGCGCCTGGTCAATTGAAGCTCGATGGAAAAATGCTCGCTGACATCTATCTTGGTAAAATCAGCAAATGGGATGACCCTGCCATCAAAGCTATGAATCCTGACTTAAGCCTTCCTGACGCCGCCATTACCACAGTGTTCCGCTCAGACGGTTCGGGCACAACCTTTAACTTTACCGATTATTTAGCCAAAGTTTCAAACGACTGGAAAGACAGCGTTGGCGTCGATAAAACCGTGAAATGGCCAACCTCGGCAACCGGTGCGGGCGGTAAAGGTAACGAAGGCGTGTCAAGCTATGTGACGCGTATGAAAAACTCTATCGGCTACGTTGAATACGCTTATGCTAAGCAAAACAGCATGGCACACGTTGCTCTAAAAAATGCCGCTGGCAACGTCGTGCAACCATCTGCGCAGACATTCGCCGCCGCTGGTGACATCGATTGGTCAAAGCAAGAAGGCTTTTATAAAGTCATCACCAACTCTGAGACCGATCAAGCATGGCCTATCGCTGCTGCGACCTTTATCTTAGTCCATAAACAACCGCAAGATGCCAAACAAGTGGCAGGTGTCCTTAACTTCTTTGACTGGGCTTATGCTCAAGGCGATGATGACGCGATGAGTCTTGATTATGTGCCTTTTTCAGATACGGCCGTGGCTTTATTTAAGGCGAAATGGAACGAGGTGGTAGACAGCGAAGGTAAGCCTGTCTATACCTCAGCACAGTAGCTCGAAGCTTTTTAATTCGAAGCTTATTAATTCGAGAAGAAGCCAGTCGAGAATAAGCTAACTAATGCCATCAAGCAAATACTGAAAAGCGCGTTTGCTTGGTGACGTCTTAGCCGTAGTGAACTTAAGATTCGGTCGTTAGATGATACAGTTTATTACGGTAAGACGCTAAAGCTAAAACCCCTAAGGTTTTTTACAATCAAGCTTTCACACTAGCAAGCGTTAACACAGTTAATCATTAACATAATGAAAAGTTAGAGCGATAAACAACAGAGGCTTTTATGGCAGACCTAAAATCCCAACTGGCAAAACAAAAACGCTTTGACGCAGTTTTTGTTAATGCCACTAAAGCATTTGCAATCTTGGTGCTCTTGTCGCTTGGCGGCATCATGCTGTCATTGATTGTCGGTGCATGGCCAAGTATCTCTGAGTTCGGTTTGGGATTTTATACCAGTAATAACTGGGATACGGTGAACGATCAATACGGTGCGCTTGCACCCATTTACGGTACGGTGGTCACTTCACTCATCGCTATCTGTATTGCCGTACCAGTCAGCTTTGGGATTGCTATCTTTTTAACGGAACTTTGTCCCAATTTTTTGAAAAAGCCATTGGGTATTGCTATCGAGCTGCTGGCAGGCATTCCTTCTATCATCTATGGCATGTGGGGCTTGTTTGTCTTTGCACCGTTTTTTGGTGATCACATTCAGCCTTGGTTTATTGAAAATATTGGTCCCCTACCTATCATTGGCAAGGTTTTTACCGGTGCGCCGATGGGACTGGGTATGTTTACCGCCTCGTTAATACTGGCAATTATGATTATTCCCTTTATCGCTGCCACCATGCGCGATGTTTTCTCTGTGGTGCCAGACCTGCTAAAAGAGTCCGCGTACGGCATGGGCGCAACCACGTGGGAGGTGATGTTTAAAATCATCTTACCTTATACCAAAGCAGGTGTGGTTGGTGGCGTGATTTTGGGACTGGGTCGAGCGCTTGGCGAGACGATGGCCGTTACCTTCTTGATTGGTAATGCCTTTAATATCAGCCCAAGTCTATTCACCTCTGGAGTGACCATCACTTCAGCGCTGGCCAACGAGTTTGCCGAAGCGTCAAGTGAGCTGCATCTCGCGTCATTATTACATTTAGGGTTAATCCTGTTTGTCATTACCTTTATCGTTTTATCAATATCTAAACTCATGCTCATGCGTATTGACCAAAAAGCAGGTAATTAAACATACTATTTTAAAAGCCAACAAAACCAATCAAATCAAAACAAGCCTAAACAAACTAAAACACGCTATTTGCCGCCATTATTTGACTCAAGAAGGACAAACACTTCATGACTTTCGCACCAGTCACCACTCAAACTGCCGAACCAAACCAGCCTTCTGTACGCTTTGAAGACCGCTACAACAAGCGTCTTTATAACAAGCGCCGTTTTATCAATAGATTGGGACTTGGTTTTGCTTTATCAGCGCTTGTATTTGGTTTGGTTTGGCTGATTTGGATTTTGATGACGTTGTTTGTTGAAGGCATGCAAGGTTTAATCGAGATGCCTGTCTTTATGGCAGATACCCCGCCACCGATGGGCGAAGGTGGTCTACGTAATGCCATTGTTGGCTCAGCAATGTTGGCTTTTTCGGGCTTAGCGATTGGTGCGCCAATCGGCATGATGGCGGGCATTTATTTAGCAGAATTTTCACAGGGCAGTATGTTGGGTAAAGTCACCCGATTTTTAAATGATATTTTATTGTCTGCCCCATCCATTGTGATTGGTTTGTTTATTTATGCCTTGATGGTCAAAGGACAGAGCTTTTCGGGTTGGGCTGGTGCATTAGCGTTGGCGCTAATTGTGATTCCTATTGTCGTGCGTACGACGGAAAACATGCTAAACCTTGTACCTAATACACTGCGCGAAGCGGCTTATGCATTGGGTACGCCAAAATGGAAGCTGGTCAGTACCGTGACCCTGAAGGCTGCCAAAGCCGGTCTGACTACCGGTGTGCTGCTCGCTTTTGCTCGTATTACCGGTGAGACCGCGCCCTTGCTATTCACTGCGCTAAACAACCAATACTTTAGTACCGATATGAGTGAGCCAATGGCCAACTTACCCAACACGATTTATCAGTTTGCGATGAGCCCTTATGATAACTGGCATGCACTGGCTTGGGCGGCGGCGCTACTCATTACCGCGACAGTATTATTCTTAAATATTGCGGCGCGCTTTATCGGTGGCAAAGACCATAGCAGATAATTCAAGGCTAACAGAAGTACAGCTAATAGTAAAAAACACCCCCATTTAATAAAACTTTAAAACAGATGGATACCATTATGACTGATTTATTAGAGAGAAAAGCGACTAAGCCGATGACAGATACCAGCAGCAAACGCCGTTTACTGGATGACGCTATGTTTAACAATGGTCAGCATAAACAGCCAGATATTGCCCATCTTATCAAGCAAACCATGGCGGACATGCCCGACAATATGCCGCCTGCCAAGATTACCATTCGCGATTTAGACTTTTATTATGGCGATTTTCAAGCATTAAAAAACATCAATATCGATATTCCAGAAAAAAAGGTCACCGCTTTTATTGGTCCCTCAGGCTGCGGTAAATCAACGCTGCTACGTACCTTTAACCGTATGTATGACTTGTATCCGAGTATGCATGCTGAAGGTCAAATTACCCTTGATGGCCAAAATATTTTGGCCAAAGACATGGATGTCAATTTGCTGCGTGCGCGTGTCGGTATGGTTTTTCAAAAACCTACACCCTTCCCGATGTCCATTTATGACAACGTCGCATTTGGCGTCCGTCTCTATGAAAAGCTCAGCAAAGCAGAGATGGATGAACGTGTCGAGTGGGCACTCAAAAAGGCGGCGTTATGGCTGGAAGTCAAAGATAAACTCAAAGCGTCAGGATTGTCATTATCTGGCGGTCAACAGCAGCGACTTTGTATTGCCCGCGGAGTAGCAACGAAACCTGAAGTCTTGCTATTAGATGAGCCAACGTCAGCGCTTGACCCCATCTCTACTGGCGCGATTGAAGATTTGATTACCGATTTAAAAAACGACTATACCATTGCTATCGTCACCCACAATATGCAGCAGGCCGCGCGCGTCTCCGACTACACCGCTTATATGTATTTGGGGGACATGGTAGAAATGGGGGAAACAGATCAAATATTCACCAACCCAGCACAAAAAGCGACTGAAGATTATATTACCGGTCGTTATGGCTAAGTCGCTGTTCGCTTAAAGCAATCATTTCTAGCAGTCATTTATCACGCTACTCATTTTGGCAATATTTTTATGAGCAACACCAATACGATTAAGGAAGCAAGCATGACGATAACGGCAAAGCATTTATCAAAGAGTTTTGATAATGACTTACATGACGTGATTGAGCTGTTTATGCAAATGGGTCACATGGCAGCAGAGCAAGTCATGGTTGCGACACGCGCCTTGATAGCTGCAGATGAGGCGACCGCGAAAAAAGTGATTGAAGATGATCATCTGATCAATCAGCTAGAGATTAAAATCGATGAGCAAATCATTTTGTTGGTCGCCAAACGCCAACCAGCTGCCAATGATTTGCGTTTAGTCATGGCGCTTAGTAAAGGCATTGTTGATTTTGAGCGTGTCGGTGACGAAGCAGAAAAAATTGCCCGTATGGCCTGCAAATTGATTAAAGATGGTGCATCTCCAAGAGGCTATTCAGAGGTTCAGCATTTATCCAATCAGGTGCGCCTGATGCTGCTTGATGCGATTGACGCCTTTTCGCATATGAATCCGCAGCAAGCGTTTTCGGTATTGCAAAGCGATACCGCGGTCAATGAAGAGTACCAATCTGCCACTCGAGCCTTGATGACCTATATTATGGAAGACAGCCGCCATGTGTCCAAAGTGATTAACATACTTTGGGTATTACGCGCCTTAGAACGGGTGGGCGATCATGCTCGCAACATTGCTGAGCTGGTTATTTTTTGCACCAGCGGCAAAGATGTGCGGCATACAGATTTTATGCAAGTTGAACAAATCGTCCAACAAACGACTGATGCTAGCCGGTATGAGTAACAATATTAATAAATAGACAAAAAAATTTTCTCAATTAACCCCTCTTCAAAGTCTTTACATATACTTAGTTATACATCTTTCTTAAGCACCGTTACTTGTATTAAAAACAGTTTATGCCTATCTTTTCTAGTCAAGAGTTTGCCACGCTCTCATACTTATTCAAAAAAGCCATTATAGGCCTCATAAATAGAGATCTATAATGGTTTAATCCTATCTTTTCTCAGGTGGTATAAGAATTTTCTGATGTAAATACTTTCTCTTTACATAATTTCCTTATTATTAATAAGTTAGCGATGGACAGTAAAAATCATCCTTTTCAGCTATAACTGGGCATTGGCGCTATCAACCTCAGCATATACCGCTGTGCTACCGTCTTTGTTGATTTGCATCACTTGATAAGGTGAAAATTTATTTTGGTACTCCATCCCGGGGCTACCCATTGGCATACCGGGTACGGCAAGACCAATAGCCTCGCTTGGCGGATTGGCTAAAAACTGGGCTATATACTTGGCAGGCACATGACCTTCGAATACATAACCGTCGCTCGTGACCGCCGTGTGACAAGAGCGCATATTGCTCGGGACACCATAGCGTTCTTTAAAAACTGCTAAGTCGGCGACATCTTGTCCCGCCGCAGTCATACCGTGATGTTCGGCATGGCTAATCCACTCCTTACAGCAGCCACAATTGGCATCTTTATAAACCGTCGCAGAGACGTTTCTCAGCGCATCACTGTTACTGCTAGAGCTCGTCGACTCAGTTTTAGACGTTTGGACTTTTGAATTCTGGCTGTCTGTTGCCGTCTCTACAGGCGCTGTGGTTGCAGCAGTGGTATTGGTGTCGTTACAAGCAAATAACGACGATGTCACTGTCAGTAGGATAAGCGCACCAAACAATTTATGCTGCTTAAAAGTTAAGTTATGGTTATCAGGTTTCATACATACCCTCTCGTCATTTATTGTTTAATGTCGCATGTGATATTTATAACTTAGATTAACACACCAAGTGCAACGCTTAATTAATATTATAGAACGCCTGCATAGGCGTTTTAAACCCTAATCGTTT
>NZ_VKLR01000043.1:0-6277 GCF_007280595.1 Psychrobacter sp. YGAH215
GAATTTAAAATTCTAATTGTTTTAACTGAAATTTTAAAAACTAAGTAAACCAATACCTTAGAAAAATAAGTTGAGAGTGGGGTTTTTTAAGATAAATAATATAGGTTGTGTTAGTTGTATTTAGAACAGTCAATTTCTGAAGAGTATTCAGCTTCTTTTATATTTATGGCGTTAATACCACTCATCCAGTTCCTGTTTTCATCTGAAATATTTTTGTTATCTAAGTATTGATCAAACTTTAAAATGTCTTTTGTTTGAAATTTTTGTCCGTTGCATACGTTAATGAAAAAGTAAACCAAATCATAGTCTCCATTAGACTTGTCTTCCGTAGTAGAGCCGTAAACAAAAGGTTTCTCTATATACCAACTATCCACAGCAGTAACTTTAGCTGCAAATTTACTATTTTTATATATAAGATAGTAATTATTGCTGGAGATGTACCTCAGTTTTAACTTACCTAGGATTGAAGGCTGATAAAAGTTATTGTTTATAAAGATAAGTGTTAGGCAAAACATAAATGCGAAGATAACTAGGATGATTTTTTTTAACATCTCATACTCTTATTTCTTGATGGTTTTGTTTACATAGTTTGTCCAACTGCCAGTAACTTTGTAAGGTGTGCCATTTGGATCCCAATTACCTGAAAAATTATCGAACGTATCGTAAGGGTCTTTAAAATCATCTGTATATTTATAGTCTATCTTTCCTGAAATTCTAGTGTCACCTGCTGAATTTTTTTCTATCGTCCCATTGAATTTACCAGATATTACGCTACTACCATATGCCCATACATCAATCTCTTCGCCAACATTATAAGCATTAGAAAAAGTATAGTCTGTATCTCCCGTTTTGAATTTACCTGCTAGTTGTTTTATAAACCGATCCTGTACTGAACTTTCTCTTTTATAAGCACCTTCTTTTAATACTGAGTCTTTTAACAACTGAGCTGAGCCTAGATTCTCTAATGTTAGAGGTTGCCCTCGACCATATAAATAATGTCCATACATTTCTTCACTGCTTACAGGTTTTCTAGGTTTATCGGATGATAATAGAGGACGTAACTTACCTGTGTACTGTTTTCCTGCATTAAGCTCACTCAGTAATCGTTGAGTTTCTAAGGTACTATGCCCTTGTGACTGACTCCATTTTGCTAGAGAATCAGCTCTTTCCGCTCGTTCCTGTACACCCATACCTTTACCAAGACTATCCCATCCTCCTCCAGGACCTACCAAGAGCCCACCATCTGCTAAAGCTTGCTCAGTTGACTGATCAGCCCATTGCGCCATAATTTGTGCAGCATAAGTGGCATCTACCGTGACATACTTCCCTTTGACATTGCCGTTGTTCATGGTGCAAGTATCACCTTCTCTAACCAGCGCCTTGCCTTCGATGAATATCGTGCTTGATCCTGAGGTAGGTTTGACCTCACCGCCTATCGTCCCTGATTTTACACCGCCCCCTCTACCAGCTGCATCACCGAAACATTTGGGCTGAGTGGTTTGATCAAGTAAATATGCAGGCTGACCGTTAAAAAAGGTATGTTCGGCTGTTGCCTCTGCATTATCGATAAATGCGTACAAGGTATAACCAGCAACGGCATCTTTTTTATGAGAGGTATAATTAAATGAGGGTCCATTACTGATTGCCATAAGTACGGTAGCTTTAGACCCTGCTGATGGTATCTTAGTCATTATTTATATTCCCTCTAGAATTAAAATTGATCTAAGCATTGCTATTACGCTATGCAATCCAAACTTTTGTATAATAATACGGTGTCTACTTCGCAGACGCAATTACGGTTATGGTATTTAATCAGCTTTATAGTGGTATACCTCAAGGGAACCAGCCATTTCGCCCTTCAAACCTATTAACAGACTACTTAAAACAGACTGGTATAATGGAACTACTTATAACAGACCGCTAGCACTAATACTCTAAATAATCCCTTATTGGACGTTTCTTAAACTGAGAAGCGTCTTTTTTAAGGCGATTAATCATCTCAAACTCCCATTCAGCAGCATTTTGTCCAGCTGGGCTAGTAGAGCTGACCAAATGATTATAATCAGCGATAAAGCTAGGGTTCCGAGCGATACGCCCTAGTTGCTTGTCATTTAGCCCTTCAATAGTAGATCTGTCGCTGTTATCACTTTCAATATTAGCAGTAGTTTTTTCTTCGTTTTTCTTCATTTTAAACTTGAATGTAAAGCCAGTGACAGCCCTACCAGATTTATGCTGCTCATATGTGGCTGTCACATCGGTGAAGTCGTTTATCTGACTAATCGCAAGGTCTAACACTCGAGCTTTGAAGTTACACATTTTCTTATACTGTTCAGGCTCAACGCCTAGTTTTGTACGGAATTCAGCAAGTGGTATTTTGTTTGTTTTGCCAACTGATTTCCATTGCATCATTAATTCATAAAGCCTGATTGCATATTCGCTTTGCAACTCGCTAACCTGCTTTAAATCATATTCAGTATATTGCTCGCTAAGTCTTGTTATTAGTGGAATAACGGCATCAGTGAACTGTAATTCAATCATACCAGCCGTTTCTATGTAGCTTACTGCTTGCGCCCACCTAACGACACGATGCGCTGGCTTCCCTGTCTTTTCGTGAATATAATCATACCCAAAATAAGACTCAAACAAGCCATTAGCAGCACTTTTCAAAGCTTTGTATGCTGAATGTTTTTCCACTTTAAATTGTTCTTGATAACTGCTTGCATGAATTTGTAGCACACCTCTAGCATCAATCATTCGTTCTTGCGCTCGAGCTTCAACAATAGCCAAAAAGATAACTCGCTGCTCAGGTATGCCAAGTGAATAACTCGCATTTATTAATTTATTATCTTTGGTAATTAGCTTACTCATCATTTCTGCTCATTAAGGGACGCCATAAACATTATAAACAAATTGAACTACAACTTTCAATCAATGTAGTCGAATAGTCGCTAAACGTAGTCGAATGGGTCGCTAAACGTAGTCGAATGGGTCGCTAAACGTAGTCGAATGGGTCGCTAAACGTAGTCGAATGGAGTCTAAGAGATATGAATGGCAAGCCCTGTAGCGGACGTAAAAGCTTTTAAAAGCATTAAAAGCATTAAAAACCTTTTTTCTTTTTTATTAACTAAAAAGATAAAGGCTTTGATCTATCTAAATTTACAGTACTGTTCATTATCCGAACCTAAAAAACAGGATTGCTTTTTAACTTTTGCATAGTAACCATCTTTACCTTTAATCACATTATGAGCCACTTTAGCTGCTGCTAAACGGTTGTACTCAGCTTGACGATCAGCTATTTCAGCTTTACTAGGTACAATAAGCCAAACAGAAAATAACGTCAGGGCAAATATACAAGCACAGATACCACCTATTAGAGCAGCAGCCTTCCAGCTCAGTAATTTAGCAAACTCCTCTGATAACTCCTTTGTATACTTTTCTGCCCCTTTCTTTGCTTGAGTTCTAACACTGTTTAACACAATGTTTGCGTCATTAGCTAAGCTCTTGTTTTGTTCTTCAAAGTTCTCAGAAAAAAGCTTTAAGCTGCTAAAGTTAGTATCAAACGTTCCTTTCATCTCAGTTGATAATTTAGACAGCTGGGTTATCTGTGTCTTCGCTATATCTATTGTATTTTCTAGCTGAATATTTGCTTGCTCAACGTGACCACCAACGCCTTGGGTTAGCTGGTTAGAGTAATAATTGAGAAGATCAGCAACCTCTAAGCGAACCTCTTTAGCTGTACCGGCAACAATCGCTGATTTTATTTTATTTTCTCGTTCTTGATAGTCCTTGAGCTGTGCAGTTAGTTCGTTAACAAGCTTGGCGGTAGCTGTGTCTCTTGCTGCCATCGCTTGATACTGTTCTTCTCTTTGAGTGAGCAATTCGGTGTTATGCTCGGTAAGCGTGGCAATAGCGGTAAGCAGGTCTTCAAGGTTGGGTATCTCTGACATTTTTTATCTTCCTAATCCATAGCTGCGGCTGCGGTTAATCTCGTTACTGTAATCTGAAATGGCTTTTTGTGCGCGCTCTAGGGCTTTTTCCTGCGTTTTACCGATGCTTTGCCTGTGATTGTCTGTAAATTCAGTTAAAACGCCTTGTAGGGCTGCTGTGTGCGTTTTACGCTCACTGGTATAGTGTAGGCTCTTAATCTCATTCAATGCTTGCTGTGATTTGTCGCTAACAAAGTCTGTTAGCTTGTCACGCTCACCCATTGCAAGCTCGCGCTGTCTCTGTGTGGTATCTGGGTTATCCATATAGTGATTGAGGCTGTGCATGACCTCATTAGCGACTGAAATCGCTAAAATAGGTTTACCTACCTTGCTGTTTGGGTCAATTCCTTTCTGTGTATGCTGTTCTAACTGTGCCATTACGCCTGCATACAGCGCTTTTTTATTTACCATGAATTGCTGACTTTCACGCTCCAGCTGCTCGGCTATCGCTTGCTGCTGTCTTGCTCTGTCGGCTCGTGCCTGTTCAGTGCGCTCACGTTCGGCTTGTTCACGTTTTTGTTGTTCAGCAAGCTCATGCTGCCTTTGCTGCTCCAGCGCCAACTCTTTTTGTTTCTGTTCGTTGGCTTTTCGAGTGGCAACCCCTTTCGCCATTGCCATCGCTTGAGCCACAGCATCTAAAGTGGGTGCTTTAGGCTTTGGCGCAGGTAGTGGTTCAGGCTCTTTGATGGTTTCATCTGCTGTGCTTGCCCTGCTTGGCGGTATGCTGTGTTCAATGTCTTGGATTGT
Source organism: Psychrobacter sp. YGAH215 (assembly GCF_007280595.1). Classification (NCBI taxonomy): domain Bacteria; kingdom Pseudomonadati; phylum Pseudomonadota; class Gammaproteobacteria; order Moraxellales; family Moraxellaceae; genus Psychrobacter; species Psychrobacter sp. YGAH215. The sequence goes on from NZ_VKLR01000043.1 coordinate 4,734, forward strand.
ATGAGCTTTTAAGATAATGGCATCAGCGGCATCATTCGCTATCTGATTTTTGGTAAGCTCTACGCCCCATACCAGCGCGTTACGCTTGTTGATTATCTCGTTGATGGTGCCAAGCTGTGTTGCTGGCGTTTTATCAATCTCGTAATGCTTGCCTTCTTTTTTGGCTTTCTCTGCTTTTCTTAGCTCACTCTCGTATTTGTCACGCTCTAGCTTGGTTGCAACGCTACCCATCTTGATTTGCGGCTCAATATCTTTGCCTTGATCGGCATAGCTGCGCGAATCAATCAGCTCATGGTCATATTCGGCCAGTTTCTCATTAGCGATCTGCTCCCACAGTTGCCGTATTTCTTTGATTTCAACATTGACGCGCTCTAATCCAAGTGAGCGCCGCTTATTATCGGATAGCTCGATGGTCGCTTTGTCGGTCAGTACGATCTCGTTATTATAGTTAAGCTCAGCGGTACGCGTGGTGAATAGGATATGGGCGTGGAAGTTGCGAGGATCAGCCCCTCGCTCAATCTCTTTTTGAGTTGGCTCATGAATGGCGCAATCGGCAATCGTGCCGTAACGATCCGCAAGCGTCTGAGCAAACTTGTGTGCAATATCTTTACGGTCATTCTCGTCAAGTTCATAGGGCAGATTGACCAGCCATTCGCGAGCCACACGCGCATCGACTCGCTTCTCGGCAGCCTCTGCCTTATTCCATAAATCGCTGCGTGAAATATCAGTATAAGCAGCAGCCAATGCTGTCGGTAAAATGATATCGGCACTCATAACGCCTGATCGTTTAGAGTAATCATGGGTCTTACCGTATCGCTTATCGTCAAGCGCAACACCAGCGCGATAGCTCGCAGAAGCAACGGCACTTTGTCCACTGCCGCGTGATATGGATTTGGTCGATGCGATAAAAATAGCCATTTCTACAAGCTCAGATTTCTGGTTTTTAACACTACGTCTTTTCGTAGTGTTGGGGGTGTGGGGGCTTGCCCCTGCCGATGTTTTGATTTTATAAATGTGTGACCGATAGGGATAAACATTTGTGAAGTCGAAAACTCGCACTTAGTCAGTGGGACTCAACCATCCGTCAATTAACTATATCATAAACTGTTGTTAGGTACTGGCGAAGTTGCTATAGTTGTAGGGACTAAAATTTAATAATTTAAGGAAAGACTATGAGCTTGCTTGGTGGTAGTGATTTAAAGGAACAGCAGAAGATTAATGAGCTTGAGCTGAAAATAAATAGAGAAAAACAGAAATTAGATAAGAAGCTAACACGACAAAAAATATTACTGGGTGCTTTTCTTGTAGATGCTTTAGAGAATGATAAGGTAGACGGTTTAGCTCAGTATACAGCCGACAACCTAGATACCTTCTTAACTAGGCAGGGAGATAAGAATTTAATGAGTGAGCTTATTAGTAATTTGGAAAAGTCCGTTGAATCACCTACTGACAGATGATTTTTTAAACGCCAATCTCAACTTATCGTAGGCTTTTGATTTTTATAGAATTTAAAATTCTAATTGTTTTAACTGAAATTTTAAAAA
>NZ_VKLR01000044.1:0-6012 GCF_007280595.1 Psychrobacter sp. YGAH215
CTATGATAGTTTTATTGAGTCAGACAAAGCTGCCTGACTCAAGCAATCCACTCTCCGATATAGTCGGGGCGGTTCAAAACTTTAAACTCGTAAACAGCAGATATTTTTGGCAATAAGTTTGTAATTAAAGTTACTATTACATTCCGTAACACTACTCCCAACTATCATTATAGTTTTACTATAGGCTAGCGCTTTTATTTTAGCATTATAGTTTTTTAAAGTTCTTAATTAAGCTAATGCCGTATTTCCCAACGACTTATGTTAAGTTGAGAGTCGCGTATTCGATATAAAATCGTAGAATGATAAAGTTTAAAATGATAAACACACTAATCTAGCCTCTAAAATCTATAGTCAGTTCAAATTAAAATTGTTATAAATCTAAACGCGCTACTGGTATAAATTTTACTTGCGTGCTGTTATCACAGAGGCTGCGCAAAATTCATCCCAGCAGCGCTATGTCATTTTTAGAGTGAATTGACTATACATATAAAAAAAGACTAAATGCATACACATTTAGCCTTTTTCAGTACTTTAAAGATAGTTATCTATAAGAGTTTTTAATTTCTCTTTCAATATAGTCAGCAGCTACCTTATTATAACCTAAACAAAATATCTGACTAACGGATGGATCAGTTGGGGAAGAGATGTCAGAAGGATAAAATAGAGTTCCTTCATACAGTTTTCCTTCGTAAATTACAGCTGCTAGTGCTTGTGGTGGAGCAGTACCGAATATAGGTAGACTGGCTGAGCCATTAGTATCCTTATCTATATCATCTGAATAGGTGACATAGTTAACGCTGATATCATTATCTGAACCGACCATCATCGTATTAAATATTGGATTAATGCCGTTTTTGGGACTTCTGTCGTTTTTCCAAGCCATTAGACTCGGATATTCTGATGGAAAATCTAAATCAAATTCGAAATATTCTTTATCACTTTTATTACGATAATTGTAGCATAGCGATCCATTAGGAAAATTATAGCCTTTGTTTGCAATACGAGGAAGAAAATCAAGAGTAACACTTATGTTCTCAGATGATGGACCTGAAATCTTAATAGGATTTTTTATCTGTGTCTTGATGATTGTTTTACCCGTTTTTTCATCTTTATATATTTCTTCAAGCGTATCATTATCTATGTATTTAAAATTTTTAAACTCATTGGTAGATAGATATTTCAAATTTTTAGCCAGTATTAAGCTTGGTAATATAGATTCTGGACCCTCATTATCATCCAAGTCGGAGTTACCGTACACATCATATTCTGTAAGCATTACACCATTTGCGGTAACTCTAAGGTTCTGCCTATTGATATAACTGATGCCATCCAAACCTGGCTGCGAATCATCATCAATTATGAAGCTGATAAACTCGTACGCTGATTCACTTACATTTTCATTACTCGATACACTTGAGTCAGAGTCATCGCTACCACAAGCAGCTAACATAGAGCAGCTGAGTAGAATACCAGAACAAAGCAAGACGCTTCTTGGTTTTAACATTTGAACCCCCTTTATTATTGAGATATTTTTGTACATTTTGTAGGAAATTACAGAAACTATAATGGCAGATGACTCTATTATGAAGCCACTAAAAAACACAGTCATCATACATGTTAGATAATATTTATAGCTGATATTTTACGTTTTAGCTCCACGCTTTAAGATTGGGCTAATAACTGCATGTACGAGAACTGTGTTAGTACAAATTTTCTCATAAGTATAAAATAGTTTAAGCATCCATCTTATGATAAATTAAAAGACATTACTATATATTTGTACTGCAAATAAAAATCATCTAAGCTGTGAATGGTAATTCTCATGTCCGATGAATAAGAAGGCTTAAATCTAGTAGCTTGCGTTTGATTTTCAAAAATAAAGCGTTTATGAAAGTGAGCATGATACTCATTGATTGCTACAGTCTGGCAGAGGTCATAACGATGTAACGCTAGCTAATAACAATTTTATAGCTTTCTTAACTGTATCCTTAGTGTTTGTATATAATTAACTGTCATCAAGCGCTACACTTATCTTTTTTGATAGGTAGTCTAGTATCATAGTTGATAGTTGTGGATAGACTAATATCATAAATTATGACAAAAAAGCCAGATGCATGCGCTATCTGGCTTATAAAAGTCCTTTACAGGATTATTAATTTAATTTTAGCGATAAGCTTCAACATTGTTGGTATAACCATATTGCGCATCATCACGAAGCGTTACGTTACCGCTAGCATCAATGTCTAAAAATACCATCATACTTTTTTTAGCAATGATTCGGGGTGCAAAAGGAGTGTTATCAGGGTTCTTTCTATTTTTTACTTCTGCCATAATTTGCTTCGGATAAATGGTATAAGTTTTCCACGCACTAGCCGGTAACGAGTTCCCATACTGTGTAATGTAATTATCCATTGGTACAGGAATTTGATAGTAGGGTTTCCATTTAGCGTATTGAATTTCTATCCTATTAGGTATAGAGTTTCTGAAATGACACTGACCACCCCAAAAAAAGTAAGACGTTTTACCTGACGTATCATAAGTACATTTACCTGCAATTTGTGGAGTCTGTTTAATAATAAATGTAGGATCTTCTCTACTATTAGTCTCTTTCTGAGAGAAATCAATAGTAAATGAAGTATCTCCTATGCCAACAAGATTAGTAGCAGCACAACCTGATATTGTGACTAAAGTAACAATGCTAACTAATAACAAATTCTTATATTTCATAATTTGCTCCTTGATATTTTAATGTACAATTTATACGCCTTCGCAGACATTTTTTTTAGTAGGTAGTCTTATGTCTTTACTGACGCTCGTTGAGATATTTAGACCATAATGACAATTTACCCAGTTTAAATAGTCCGTAATACGTATAACTTGTTCTTTTGAAGTATTGAATAGAATATCATAACCTTCACTTTTACCTTCTTGTTTAAGCTCTTTGTACTTATTCATCTTACTATTAAATTGAAGCGGATGAGATGTTAACATACCAAGTAAACTGCCTTCTCTAAACGCCTCACCTGTTGCCAGAAAGTCTTCCGTTTGATTCTTTATTATATCAAACCGTTTATAATTAGGGTTTTCAAAATTATCTTTGATATATTCCCATGAGAGCTCCAGATGATCTTGGGTTTTGAAGATACTGGCTTCTTCATAACCTTTTGAGGCATCATTTGCCCAGCGGAACTCGCTACCTGGGGTAAATACTTTAAAACGAGCAACGCTATCATGGACAACAGGATCATCTACACGATTATATTTTTCTCTATTTATGATAGAGTCATCAAATTTTATTCCTGCTTCTTTGGCATGCTTAATTATCCACATTAGCGCTGCATTGGATAAGTCGCCTTCAGCATAACCGCCACCGATATCAGAGTGCGCCCCTAAAAAGCCTTTTTCTAAGCGGAAGTTGCCAGTAGAGTTAGTCATATTATTGTTTAAAGTCGCGTCTGCATGGTCATCATAAATAGAGCGCCGAGAGAACTGATACCGATTTTCATTCATTGCCACAGCGTGTACGACACTTTTAAAGGTATCATCTACTGTCAAATCCATACCAAACTTCCGCAAATCTTCCATGTCGTTATTTTGTTCACTACCATAAGCGGGAACCGTATCCATCAATCCCATAAAATTGAAATTAAAGTCAATACCGCAATCCTTTAGAAATTTAGAAGTATACTTCCATTCTCTTCTTGCAGAATCTTTAGGATTGCCTGTAATTGTTTGATCATGAGTTTCCCAATAACCTGTATTCATTAACGTCTTGACCTTACTGGCAAACATACGAGCAGAAGCGGCTCCTCGACTAAAACCAACAGTGTCTAATGTGATAGCATATTTAGAAGTGACGAAGCCTTTTTCATCGCGCTTTATCACATTCGGATCTGTATATACTTGCTCTAAGTAGTCGTATAGATAACCGACCATCGCATCGACACGCAGTACTATTGATAAACCGTGACCAAGATCAGCTTTATTACCAAGGCTTTTCTTATCGGCAGATACGCCTGTATATTGATCTGTAGTACCCGCGCCTGCCATATAGAACACATTATTCTGTAAATTTACATCACTAAAAGACTTTTGCTGTTCTTTGAAATTTACTTTATCACCAGAGACTTCTGCGTACTTCCATTTCTTACCTGGCGTGTAGAAATTGGGCTCTTGAGGTGCATTAGGGTCTTGATTGATACGGTAAAGATCCCTAAATTTGACGACATTAGAGGGTGCCTCGTGTTGCTGACCATACTCATCCTTACCTATTCCTTCTATAAAACCAAGATTTTTATAGTCTTGATTGTTTGTCCCATCAAAAGCAAATAGCAACAGCCCGGGTGGATCGATAAAGTGTGTCGGCGTCGCATTAACATAAGCATACAGATTCTCACCCCCGCCAAGTCCTAACGGATCAGCAGATAGATAACGACCCGTGTCTTGGTCGTAATAGCGCCAATGATTGTAGTACAGTCCCGTCTCTGTATCTTCGTACTGACCCGGGAAGCGTACGTTTAGCTCGTAGTTGTTGCTTTTGATACTGTCATCGACCTGACCCCCAAAAGCAGTAGGTGTAAATTGCCATTTCAGTAGATTGGTCTCACCATCACGTACTTGACGCGGACGTCCTAGATAGTCGGTGATGACATAGTTGATACTTGGATAAGCGCTGTCTTGACCCCATAGCTTGCTTACCCAGTTCTTACCTCGCTGCCATAATGAGATATTTGGTTGTTCTGTAGTCAACAGCTTACCGTGCTTACTTCGTGGGTAGTCCATCATAGCGGTTAGAGTATTACCGATATAGACATAATGACGAACAATATTGCCCTCACCGTCCAGCTCATGCTGGAGCTGGCTGTCTTCATAGACATAATAGCTAGTCTCTGGTGCGGTAAGTAGCTTGTTGTCCTTTTGATAGACTGTTTTTTTAATGCGTTGCCCTTCATCGTTATAGCTATACTCGGCAACGAGCTTCCCTGACTTGTCTTTGACTTGGCTCAGCTGTCCTGCGCTGTAGCTTAGCTTATAGACGCCGTACTGAGTAGGAAGTCCAGCCGCATCATAAGTAATGCTTTGAGCGTTAACGTTTTGACTGTCTGCAGTTTGAGCAATAGGCGTGATAGCGGTTAACCTACCTTTATCATCGTATTGATATTTCTTTAGAGTTTTTGAATCATCAATACCTAGCATGCGGTTGCCAAGCTCGTCATAGATATAACGGGCTTCGATAGTGTCGTCATTGTTCTGATTGGCTGTCTGTTTGCTAGCCGCGCTCACTTGAGTAAAGGTATTATCCAGCTCTATAGGCTGGTATGAGCTAGTAATAAGGTGATATTGGCTGTCATAGAGATAGTTGTACTCTTTAGGCACAGCTTGGTAGTCAAGCTCAGTGACTTGACCTACAATACCGTCAGAGGTGCGTTGCCACTGCTGACTAAATAGCGGAATGATATCATCTGCATGTGCCGAGCGGATAAAAGGATTGTCACCAGACTTCGGTATATTGCGGTAGCTGAGACCTGAGAATTGACCGTTATCGTCATAGAAATGACCCATAACGATGTGCTGCCCTAATTGATAGCTGGTTTGATTGATGCCAGAGGCTTGGTGAGTGCTTTGACTATAGATAGCGGTGGCTCTGATGTCATCAGGCGCTTTATAGCGAATCTGATTGTTATGACTAAGTATTTCAATACCATCAGGCAAAGTAGTAGTACTTATCATACTACCATCTTTGTCATAACGATAGCTGGTCACTATGAGCTATGCTGAAGAAACCGTAGAGATAAACTTGGTAAACTAAGCGTATTAACTGGAGTTTATCATGACCAAGAAAATCAGAACTTATAGCACCCAATTTAAAGCAGAAGCCGTTAAGAAGATAGCAGACAATAACGGCAATATCTCAGCGACTGCAAAGCAACTTGGCATTGCCATGCAAACGCTATCAAACTGGCATAACAAAGCCAATCAAGGCAAGCTTGTTGGTACAGAACAATATGATCC
>NZ_VKLR01000045.1:0-5956 GCF_007280595.1 Psychrobacter sp. YGAH215
AGCTCCACTCACAAAGACGGTGTCGAAAAAGTCAGTGTGGTCTATGACAACGACACCGTCATACCTACCCAAGCAAATCATATCTTCACTAATGTCCTAACTAACAGCATAGGGGAGACCACCAACTACCGCTATAGGTACAAGAATGGCGAGGCACAGCTATTATCTGTGACAGGGGCAGGGTGTGTCACTTGCGGCCCCACCAATGTGAGCTATGAGTATGATAGTGCAGGACGGGTGACGAAAACCAGTAAGCTTGATGACAACGGTCAAGTCATCGCATCAATGTCAACGAGCTATGACACGCTTGGCCGTACGATCAAGATCACTCAGACAGATAAGACAAAGGAGGACAACCAGCAAACGTGGCTGGCTTACAGTTATGACAATGCAGATTATCCGATGCAGCCGACCGCCATCACTCGTCCTAGTGTGGTTGAGGGTAAGATCTCACAAACGAGCTTGACCTATGATAAGTCAGGGAATGTTGTGGCTATGACTGAGAGTGGGTTTCGGCCTGCAACAGCGAGCAGTCGACTACAGCCCATTAGTCGTACAACCCGTTACCGTTATGAGACAATCAATGGCAGGCAGCAACTGGTAGCCACTGATGGGCCTCTACAAGGCAATCAAGATACAACCCGCTATCAATACGATGATCAAGGTCAGCTTATTCAAATTGATTATCCTGAAAATATTACCGAACACTTCACTTATCAAACCATTGCTGGACAAAGTCTACTGACTGCACATACCGATGGGGATGGTGTAGTCACTAAGATGGAATACGACAGCAAAGGTCAGGCTGTGTCTATACAGCGCGGTGACCAATCCGTAAAGCTCGCTTATGATCATAGACAGCGGCCTGTAAAATGGACAAACCAGCTTAACCAAACCATTACCGCTATTTATGACGATAGCCAGCAGCAAGTCATCTATCAGCTGTATGACGGTCAGCAGATTGTCAACCAATATGATACCGAAGGTCAGCTGGTAAATCGTCAATGGCTTGATGGCAAAGGTAAGGTGCTGATTGACCCCATGGCTATGCAATATAATGACGACATTCTCAAGCGTACAACAGACACCACTGATCAAAAAACTATCGCAAGCGTTATACAAGCACCAGATAGCAACCTAGCCATGACTAACGCTCAAAGCCTATACTCTGAGAATAAAGAAGACAGCGCTCAAGTACTATTTAATCCCGCTGATAATTTGCTAAATGCTGATGCCACCATTGAGATTGAAACCAATCTGCTTGGCAAGATCAAACAGATTGTACTGCCAGAAGGGGCGACCTATGAGCGAGTATATGACGACTTTGGACGTATCATCTATGCTAAAGATGCCAACACAGGTGAATCAATAATAGAGTATGACCTAAACGATCAACCAACGCTCATAAAAAGCGCAACCACTAAGCAAATTGCCAGCTATGATAATATCGGCAGACTTACTGCTAATAATCATTGCGAATTAAATAGTGATAACGGCGTAAATAAACAAAACTGTGAAAACGTTGACTATAGATATAATGGTGCACATTTAAGCCAAATAATTGATCCTACCCAAACCACCAACTACAGCTACGATACTCAAGGACGTGTAACCGTAGAGTCCGTACAATTTAAAGACAGCCAAAAGCAATGGCAAACTGAGTATCAGTATGATGATAAGGGAAGGATAGACAAGGTAGGTCTGCCAGAAGGCGCTACCCTCAGCTATCTATATGATGACATTAGCAACCCAATTGCACTTATGTATCAAGCTCCAGCTCAAGGCTGGTTTGAGAGTTTAATTCGCAAGATAAAGCCTGATCATAATAGCATCGCTCTTATCTCGAACATCGAGAGCGACAGTGCCCGCGGCTTACTATCATTTACTCACAGTAACGGAAAAAGTGCCAGTGCCGATTATGACAAAGCAGGACGGCTGACTACATGGACGGATGGGAACTATAAAAAGAGACTAACCTATAACGAAGCTGATCAAATCATTGCTACCAATAGTCAGCAAGGTGATAAAAAGATCAGCCAGCAGCTAAGCTACAACACATATGGCGAGCTTATCAGCGTAACAAATAGCGATAACAACCAAACTACCCAATATCAATATGACCTGAATGCCAATAGACTAGGATTTAGTAGTCCTAAAGCTCAAGCTGATTATAAGTATAAAGCGGGAACCGATCAGTTATTAAATATCTCTGCAACAATGAATGATAATAAGCAAGAAAGCAGTTATCGCTACGATGCTGTGGGCAATCCTACCCTTATTAGCGTTCAGCAAGGACAAGAGAGTAAAACTCAACGTCAATTTAGCTATGGTGCGAGAGGTCAGCTCACTCAGCTTACCGATAACGACCAAAGTACTCAATATCGTTATAACTATGCCATGCAGCGAGTCAGTAAAACTACAGCAGACCGAGAACAGCGTTATCTATGGCAACAAGGATTACTAGACGCTGAGATTGAGGTCAATGACAACCAAGAGACCTTAACTCGTCGCTATATTTATATTGGCTTAAGACCGATTGCGATGATTGACTATGATGTAGATAACAACGCCAGCATCTATACAGTACATACGGATCATCTCGGCACACCGCAGCAATTGAGTGATAGCAAACAACAAACCGTATGGCAGGGAGAGTATGATGCCTTTGGTCAGGTGACGGTGAAAGCCGCTTCGCAAAACATAACACAAGACATGCAAGCCAAGCAAAAGGGTTGGTTACCGTCTCTAATCAACAGCGCCAATGCGGCAGAGTCGGTGACCAGCAAGCCGTTTGAGTTTAATTTAAGATTTGCCGGACAGTATGAGGATAGTGAGAGTGGTTATTACTATAATTGGCACCGCTACTACAACCCTGAAACAGGACGGTATTTAACGAGTGATCCTATTGGACTGAACGGTGGGTTGAATACTTATAGTTATGCGGGACAGAATCCTGTTAGCTTTGTGGATCCGTGGGGGTTGCTGACTTATGATCCCAGCATTAGAGAATTTTCTTTAGATGCTGGAGATACTTTAAGAACTATTTCAAAAGAATTCGGTATATCTGTGAATCAGTTGGCTAGAATAAACTTGAGTTTATTCGAAGGTAATAATATCAGTAATAAGTTTAAGAAAAATGCTTTTAAAGTCGGTACTATAATCAAAGCACCAAACAGCAAAAGTATAAAAGCGTTTAAAATAGCTGTAGGGTATATAGGTTCCACTGAGTATGCTTATGCTGTTGAAAATGGTGATTTCTCTGCTGGTTCAAATAAATGTAATTTATTTATTTATGACGTATTAACAGAAGCAGGCTATTCAGCGCCTGTTAGGAAAAGATTTGGAATCACAAGAGGACCAGCGACAGCAGGTGCCCTAGCACAAGATGATATACCTAATACAAGATTAGTTTCATTGAGTAACGCTAAAATAGGTGACGTTATGTCATGGGCAGTAGATTATGCGGATGCTACTGGACACACTACAATTTATACAGGAAAGGTTAATATTCTAGGCCGTAATAGTAGCGACAATAGTACATCTAGAAATCCAGGTCAGTTAGGTACGATAGGTGCAGGGGAAGCAAGTGTTAATTATAGAAGACTTGGAGAAGAGGCCATGGGTCACTACACATTAGATACCGCAAAGATTCGTAGGATTGAAGAATGAAACTAAAAACTAGAAAAAGTATTAAGACTAGTATTATGGCTATTATAATCGTTCTTATACTAGCTGCTTGTCAACAGAAACCCAACTGTAAGTTGAAAGGTGTTGTTATTAATGAAGATATCGTTGGCACTACTAGAAACGATATATTACATAAACTTGGTCAGCCTACAAATTCTGATATAGAAATCAAAGGATTCGATGAATTTGCATTCACTGAGCGTAATAAAGAATACGCCATAGTATTAAGATATGAAATGAAAGATAGCGTTTATTATGTTTCAAGTCAAAAGTGTATTAAAGTTAATCCTAGTCTTGAATTATTTGGTTACGTAATATGGCATTAGAGAGATTAGAATGAGATTGTCTGGCAAGGGGAGTATGATGCCTTTGGTCAGGTGACGGTGAAAGCTAATCCAAAAAACAATACGCAAGATATGCAAGCAAAGCGAAAGGGTTGGTTATCGTCTTTAATGAATAGCGCCAATGCGACAGAGTCAACAACTACTGAACCGCTTGAGTTTAATCTACGCTTTGCAGGTCAGTATGAGGATAGTGAGAGTGGTTATTATTACAATTGGCATCGTTATTATAATCCTGAAACAGGGCGCTACTTAACCAGTGATCCCATCGGGCTTAGTGGTGGATGGAACACTTACGTTTATGCTGAACAAAACCCTGTGCAGCTTGTAGATCCATGGGGACTAAGTACAATAGTTGAAAAAGAGGGGTCATTACTCAAAGTAGTAGGAGCATATAAAGATGGTGATGTCAATATCTATCAAAACATTTCTAAAGGTAATAGCTGTACACAAAAAATCGTTGGAAAAACAATATTTGATGATGCTTTTATTAGTCCTGATACAGGAAAGCCTGTAGGCATAGTTTATATGAATGAAAGTATTGAAGATCATATATATAAGCTTAATACTCAGGCATGGTCAGAAAGTATATTTACGGTCTTTGCTTTCAAAAGCATTCCAGGAGGTGAGTATGATATTAAAGCAAATTATGGAGAGCATTTGTCTTATCATGGATTTTTATTTAAAGGACGATATATCACTTTGAGAGAAGGAGGTAATATATTGGCAGGAATGAATGCAGCGGTTAAAGGCTTGTCGTATGATGAGTTTCAACAGGCAAGTGGCGCACTACATTTAGGTGGACTTACAGGTTTAACTAAACATCTAACGTTTGGAACACTTTATGGAAAAGGACCTAAATATGGTGAAAACGATTATCAATATCTCAGAAGTCAATATGGGTACAATTTGGGAATAAAAAGAATTGAAGAAAATATTAAGCCAGTTAGTCAGGTTAATAAAAAATGAAAACTAATTTTAAAGGTAAATTATCTATAATTATACTAATAATTGTACTATCTCTACTTATAATCAAAACTATAGAAGTATTAAATCCAAAGAAAGTTGCAAGGTACTGTATAGATGATAAGTGTATTACTGTAGTAATACAATATCATAGGGTAATAAGTGGTGGGGATAGTCAAATAAGAATATATAAAAGGAAAGTAAGCACACGTTATCTATTAAATTTTGGTAGCTATGCTGAGTTTCCTATAGAAACACATTTTTTGATATCAAAAAATCTAGTTAATCAAAAGTTTTTAATTTCTAGTCAAGTATTACCTGATATAAAAGGTAACCTTGAAGATGAAATCATTTTTGATGAATTGAAATATTATTCAGAAGGTGATAATGAAAATATTGGGTCATTTGATTTAGATTATAGTAATTTTTAGATTGATAAAATCCAGTTGAACAACTCATAGATTTGACGCCAAAAGTAGATCTGACCCCTGCCGTCAATCCCGTAGACATAAACTTGGGAGATTTTAGTTACGCAGCTTGACGATAATAATCAAACCACACCTGTCTTGGCGATTGATAGCCCAAACCCTTTTGAATCCTCGTCTGATTGTAGTACAGCTCGATATAACTGATAATATCATTGATGGCTGTGAACCTTGTTTTATAGTCTTGATGATATACCAGCTCATTCTTTAATACGCCCCAGAAGCTTTCTATCGGAGCGTTATCGAAACAGTTGCCTTTGCCGCTCATTGAGCCTATAAATTGATGCTGCTTAATGGTCTTGTGGTAGGCGTGACTGCAATACTGGCTGCCTCTATCAGAATGCACAATTAGCCCCTTGCTTGGGCGTTTATTCTTAATTGCCATGTTAAGCGCACGACATCGGAGTTTTTCAAGGTAGTTGTCACCATCAAGCTAAATTAAGCGGCTTGTAATCTTTGCTGTTGTTGCTCTTTTAC
>NZ_VKLR01000046.1:0-5559 GCF_007280595.1 Psychrobacter sp. YGAH215
CGAAAACTTTTCAAAATATCCGCTACGCTACATTTTGAAAAGTTTTCATAACCCCGTTAGGGGAAACCCCTAAGACCCCAAAAGATTAGATTGAGCAAAGGCGATATGGCGATATTCATAGCAAGCACAAAACCGATAAGTAGGAGCAATGGACAATCAGCCGTTGCCTCTGCTAGCTATCGGGCAGGTTGTGAATTGGAAGATAAACGCTATGGTAAAACTCACGATTACTCAAAACGTCATGGCGTCATGAGTGCCGATATTATTTTGCCGTCTGCCCTAAAGGAGCAAGGCGCAAGCATCGAGCGCAGCGAATTATGGAACTTAGCCGAGGAGTCAGAGACACGAAAAAATAGCCGTGTCGCTCGTGAGTGGATTATCAATCTACCGCATGAGTTGGACGAGAACACACGTAAAGAGTTAGCGCATAAGTTTACCCAATCGCTAGCCGATAAGTTCGGCGTTATCGCTGATTGTGCCATTCACAAACCTACTGCTAGAGAGATTGAAAGGGGCGCAGACGCTCGCAACTTCCACGCTCATATTATGCTGACCACTCGCAAAGCCGAGCTAGGCGAGAAAGGAAAAATCACACTGACCGACAAATCAGATTGTGAGCTGTCAGATACCCAGCGTAAAGCCAAAGGCTTGAGCCGAGCCAAAACCGAAGTAACAGAAATTCGGGAGCTGTGGGAGTGTATCGCTAACGAAAAGCTAGCCGAGTATAACCATGATTTGATTGATAGCCGTAGCTATGCAGCGCAGGGCATCGACATAACGCCACAGGACAAAATGGGATCAGTTGCTACCAAATTGGAGCGCGACAAATACGAGCGAGAACTAAAGAAAGCGGAGCAAGCAGCCAAGCAAGGCAAGGTTTACGAGATAGACGAAACACCGGCAACAATCAGGGGCGAAGTAAACCGCCTGATAGCCCAGCGTAACAGCGAAGCGTGGAGCGCACAGCTTACAGACAATCAAAAAATGAATGATGCAGCCGACGCTATCATCATCAATGGTCACGACATCAAGCAAACCACACCCAAGCCGAGCATGAAAGCCGCAGCGGTAGCCGAACCCATCAAAGCACCAACACCAGACGCACCCAAGCGCAACCCCCCTTCCCCTGCCGATATTGCCGCAGCAATGGCGTTAGCTATGAACGTCAGAAAAGAGTTAGCCGAGGACGAAAAGCAAAAAGCGATGGCCTTGGAGCAGCAGCGACAACGTGAGCTTGCCGAACAGAACAAGCGTGAGCAGGCTGAACGTGATCGTATAGAGCAGCAAAGGGCAGATAGGGAAAGAGCGCAGCAGCAAGAGAGACAGGCGCAAGCTGAACGGCTTGAGCGTGAGAATAAGCAGTTCATCGCAGACAAAAAACAGATGTACGGCTCAGTGTTAGCCAAGACAGCCGAGCAAAACATCAGAGGGATTGATAAAGACAAACTCGCAGGTACGGCTATTCTAGCGATTTCAGCCACTAATGAGGTCATTCACAAGCTCAATGATTACATCAACGAGCCACGCACAACGCAGATACAGCGTGAGCTTGCCGAGGTTGAACGGAGTAATTTAACTGACTTTGTGAGCGACAAATCAAAGCAAGCACTGAGCGAGATTAAAAACCTATATCGTACAGATGACCGTAAAACGCACACAGCAGCCCTACAGACCGCTTTAAATGATTTTGTAGGCAATCACAGCAAAACAGCAGATAAAACGCAGCAGCAAGCACTACAGAGCGCACAAAGAGACGTTACAAGCTTTAATAATGAGATTAACCGTAGTCGCGGTTTTAGAATGGGAATGTAAATAATGTCAGATGAAACTGAAGTCAAACATTTACTAAGCGCGGTATCAATGCTGATAGAGCATGATACTGCTCTGATAGCGCAGCGTGAGGAACAAGACAAAGCAACCGCAGCGCTTGTAAACGATCTAACAGCCCAGCTACGAGACTACCAAGACCGAGAGCAGCAGATAAAAACGGCTATCGCTACCAGTACGGCTACAGAGACTAGAAAAGCTGTAGGCACTATTCTCAATCATTATCATAATCAGCTAACAGAAGGCGTTGCCGGTGATGTTCAGCGAGCTAATGAGCAACTAAAGCATACTGCTAGCATTGCAACTGTAGAAGTTGAGAACTTATCCCGTATTTCTTATGAGATGAGACATACATTTGATAAGCGTCTAGCTGATTTGAATATGTTTGCTGATACGCTTTCAGACCAAAATAAGCGTTTAGCCAATGATGCTAAAAATACGTTAATTAGAGTTAGAAAAGAGGCTCAAGAAGGCGCAGAGCAGTACACAGAGGAGCTATCAAGTAAGTTTGCTGCTGCTTTAAGTTGGAAAATAGCATGTATTCTAGGGGCTATTTGCTTGTTCATTTTGCTTATGACCCTGTTTTTAGGTTGGTTACTAATACCAAGCAAGGCAGAGATTGCAGAGCGTCAGACTAAGTTTGACAGTCTAGCAGCTGCAAAGATTGCTCATAACGTTGTCAGAGGTCAAGACGGTTACTATGCGAGAATTAAACCTCAGTCATGTTTTGTAGGTAAAGATAAATATCAATACTGCAAATTTAGATAATATCGAATCATCTTTTTTTAATCCTTTTAATCCCTTTAATTCCTTTTAAAGAGTTTTAAAGAGTTTTAAAGAGTTTTCCGCCCTCTACAAGCCACGTACTTCATGGCTTTCAACCTCTAACTCCCTACAAATCCAAGGTTAACTCCCTACAAATCCAAGGTTAACTCCCTACAAATCCAAGGTTAACTCCCTACAAATCCAAGGTTAAAACCTACGTGTTTATGATACTATGTAGGTAAATGATTTTTTAGGATATGTAGCAATGAAAAACCCCCAAGATATGGTAGTCAAAAGTAATACGCTGATTGAGGCTAGTTACTCACTCACTGTTCAAGAGATAAGACTGCTTGATATAGCTTTAGCAGACTTAGCAACTTATGACGAATGTGAGAAAGGGCTTCTAACGATGCATGAGTTTGTGCATATAAGGGCTGATGAGTACGCAAAGATATATGATGTTGATATGAGAACGGCTTATACGGCATTGAGAGAAGCAAGCGAAACCCTATTTACTAGGTATTTTACATACAACGTTCAAAGTGAAGCATTCCCAACCCATCAAGAACATAGAAAAGCGCGTTGGGTTTGGAATATAGCTTATGTAGAAGGTCAGGGATTGGTTAAATTAGCGTTTACGCCCGACCTCATAGAGTTAGCAGGAAAGTTGAAGGGCGATTTCTCACGCTATCATTTGAAGCAGAAAGCACCGCTCACAAGTGTCTATGCTCACCGTTTATATGAAATGATGATGCAGTGGCGAAAGTCTAAAGTAGTCCCCTCAATCTCATATAACGAGCTAAGACATAGGTTTGATATCGACGATAAAGAATATAAGAGAATGGATAACTTTAAGAGCAGAGCATTAGATCCAGCTATTAGGCAAATCAACGATTCTACAGATATAACCGTTAGCTATAAGCAGTATAAAGAAGGGCGTAAAATTGCAGGATTTATCTTTAAGTTCCAGTTTAAAGATAAGAAAAAAGAACCGTTAAAAACGATTAGTAAGAACGTTGATAACACTAAGTCAAACACTGACAGCTCAAAGCTTACACCCGAAAAAATACCCGCTATGACCGAAAATCAAAGAAACACTTTTGCTCATAAATTGCTAAATAACTTTGACTTTATCCGAGACTATAACGCCCAAACAATCGGTAAGAGCAGAGAACAATTATTGCTATGGGTTGAGCAACAGTTAGTAGATGACGACAAGCGCCAAGAATTGCGTAAATATCTATTATTAGTAGGTTATAAGTTCCCTGATCATAACAAAAAATAGACTTACTAAATTAAGAGTTATTTAGATAGTTCGTTCGGTGCCTGTATAGCGCATCGATCACGAATAGAATGTGTATGGCAGGTACACCACGAAGTACACTGTGACTATTTCATCGAGTTAAAACGTTGATACCATTAGCCTACAGCCTATTGTTCAAGTCCTCATTAGGGTACTGAATTGAGCTAACCACCCAGCCAACCTTTATTCAAACCACACTCTATCCAGTTTACTTTTATCTGATCCGTAATATTGGCGTTAGGATAACTAAATACAGTACCACCAAGATAAAGCTCATCTCCAATCTTATAAGGCTTTCCTTCAAAGGTTAAAATCTCTTTTTCAGCAGCCCAAGAAAAGGAAGTATCTGCCAGTACCAGTAAGTACGTATTACTTTCTGTAATCGTTCCTTCATTACCCATAGTCATAGTTAGACAGTTATTAACAACCGTTAAATATCCGAGACCCATACCTGTAAAACGACCGTCATATTTAGTTGGAGACCAAGTAGCAATCTGCAACGGCTGCTTAACCTCAACAGCCACTGGTGCGACCGCCTGAATGATTGGAAGGTTCTCTAACCTTTGATTAACGCAACCAGCAAGTGACAGGACGGCTAATACTGTAACTAGTAAAGTGGGTAAATTCGGCAAAGGTTGCTCCTAAATGGTTAAGAATCACTGTGCTATTTTATTTTATATAAAGCATTATGAGTAAGGATGAAATGATTATTTAAGATTATACTTTCATACTGTCCTTTTTTAAGCGAGTCTAAGCATTTTAAGTAGGCACTTTCATCGCTCACATTATTTTCTAAACACACCATAGACCAAAAAATGTTGTCAGTATCAGTTGTAATAACCTCTTTGAGGAAAGCTATACCATTTTCTGTCATCTTATAATTATTCTTATCAATCGATCTCATTAGATCAATGTGTCCGCCAAATCGCCCATAGATAAAATAATTTTGTACTTTCCCGTAATAGCTAAACTTAAGATATCGGTTTTTTGTGAGGGAAGTGATTTCCTTTGTCGTTAGTATAAAATATAAGTTCGACATAACTTACTCATTAACATTATTATGGTTTTCACTAGGTGATACACTACCGCCAACCCCCTTTACGAAATCTGCCATTAAATCTTTATCTCCCTGTCTGCTCAAAAAATCCAACAGATTATCGGCTGTATATTCCCTTAAACCGTCTACTGAATCATTCTCTAAAGCATCTACAAGAAAAGCACCCAGTAGTATTTTTTGTCGTGTCAGCTTCTTATCTAACTTCTGCTTCTCTCTATTTATTTTAAGTTCAAGCTCATTAATCTTTTGTTGTTCCTTTAAATCACTACCACCAAGCAAGCTCATAACCCTTCCTCAAGTCATCAAAATTATAGTTCTTCCAACTATAGCAACTTCTCCAATACCTAACAACAGTTTATGATATAGTTATTTGACAAATGGTTGCGTCCCACTGACTAAGTGCGAGTTTACGAAAACTTTTCAAAATATCCGCTACGCTACATTTTGAAAAGTTTTCATAACCCCGTTAGGGGAAACCCCTAAGACCCCAAAAGATTAGATTGAGCAAAGGCGATATGGCGATATTCATAGCAAGCACAAAACCGATAAGTAGGAGCAATGGACAATCAGCCGTTGCCTCTGCTAGCTATCGGGCAGGTTGTGAATT
>NZ_VKLR01000047.1:0-4469 GCF_007280595.1 Psychrobacter sp. YGAH215
AGCTGACGATGACCTACTCTCACATGGCCGGGGCCACACTACCATTGGCGCGATGATGTTTCACTTCTGAGTTCGGGAAGGGATCAGGTGGTGCCATCATGCTATTGTCGTCAGCAAAGGGGGTTAGATATGAGTCTGTGTGTTTTAATGACTAGTGTCATCTTAATCCAACTGAATCAAGGATTAAGGTGATATCGAAATAATTAGACTTGATACAAACCACTTGGGTGTTGTATGGTCAAGCCAAACGAGCAATTAGTACAGGTTAGCTACACACATCGCTGTGCTTCCACACCCTGCCTATCAACGTCCTAGTCTTGAACGGCTCTTTAGGGAAATCTAATCTTGAGGTGGGCTTCCCGCTTAGATGCTTTCAGCGGTTATCCCATCCGAACGTAGCTACCGGGCAATGCCATTGGCATGACAACCCGAACACCAGTGGTTCGTCCACTCTGGTCCTCTCGTACTAGGAGCAGATCCTCTCAAATTTCCAACGCCCACGGTAGATAGGGACCGAACTGTCTCACGACGTTCTAAACCCAGCTCGCGTACCTCTTTAAATGGCGAACAGCCATACCCTTAGGACCTGCTTCAGCCCTAGGATGAGATGAGCCGACATCGAGGTGCCAAACACCGCCGTCGATATGAACTCTTGGGCGGTATCAGCCTGTTATCCCCAGAGTACCTTTTATCCGTTGAGCGATGGCCCTTCCATACAGAACCACCGGATCACTAAGACCTACTTTCGTACCTGCTCGACTTGTGGGTCTCGCAGTTAAGCGCGCTTTTGCCTTTATACTCTATGAACGATTTCCGACCGTTCTGAGCGCACCTTCGTACTCCTCCGTTACTCTTTAGGAGGAGACCGCCCCAGTCAAACTACCCACCATACATTGTCCTCGGTATTGTTATACCTGAGTTAGAACCCCGACATGACCAGGGTGGTATTTCAAGGATGGCTCCACCAAGACTAGCGTCTCGGCTTCAAAGCCTCCCACCTATCCTGCACAAGTCAGGTCAAAGTTCAATGTAAAGCTGTAGTAAAGGTTCACGGGGTCTTTCCGTCTAGCCGCGGGTACACAGCATCTTCACTGCGATTTCGATTTCACTGAGTCTCTGCTGGAGACAGCGCTGCCATCATTATGTCATTCGTGCAGGTCGGAACTTACCCGACAAGGAATTTCGCTACCTTAGGACCGTTATAGTTACGGCCGCCGTTTACTGGGGCTTCGATCAAGAGCTTCGCATACGCTAACCCCATCAATTAACCTTCCAGCACCGGGCAGACATCACACCCTATACGTCCACTTTCGTGTTTGCAGAGTGCTGTGTTTTTAATAAACAGTTGCAGCAGCCTGGTATCTGCGACTGCCAACAGCTCAAGGAGCAAGTCCTATCACCATCGGCAGCGTACCTTCTCCCGAAGTTACGGTACCATTTTGCCTAGTTCCTTCAGCAGAGTTCTCTCAAGCGCCTTGGTATTCTCTACCTGATCACCTGTGTCGGTTTAGGGTACGATTCGTTTATAACTATTGCTTAGAAGCTTTTCCTGGAAGCATGGTATTTGCCACTTCACGGTACAAGTACCGCTTGCTATCAGATCTCAGCCGTATTACAGTCCGGATTTGCCTAAACTGTAAGCCTACATCCTTTCACCTGGACAACCAACGCCAGGCTGACATAACCTACTCCGTCCCTCCATCGCATTATAAACAAGTATCGGAATATTAACCGATTTCCCATCGACTACGCCTTTCGGCCTCGCCTTAGGGGTCGACTCACCCAGCCCCGATTAACGTTGGACTGGAACCCTTGATCTTCCGGCGTGCGAGCTTTTCACTCGCATTATCGTTACTCACGTCAGCATTCGCTCTTGTGATACCTCCAGCATGCTTTACAACACACCTTCACAGGCTTACACAACGCTCCCCTACCACTTGAAAACAAATTCAAATCCGCAGCTTCGGCTCCTAGTTTGAGCCCCGTTACATCTTCCGCGCGGGCCGACTCGACTAGTGAGCTATTACGCTTTCTTTAAAGGATGGCTGCTTCTAAGCCAACCTCCTAGCTGTCTATGCCTTCCCACCTCGTTTCCCACTTAACTAGGAATTTGGGGCCTTAGCTGGCGGTCTGGGTTGTTTCCCTCTCCACAATGGACGTTAGCACCCACTGTGTGTCTCCCGGATATCACTCATCGGTATTCGGAGTTTGCATCGGTTTGGTAAGTCGGTATGACCCCCTAGCCGAAACAGTGCTCTACCCCCAATGGTGTTCGTCCGAGGCGCTACCTAAATAGCTTTCGGGGAGAACCAGCTATCACCGAGTTTGATTAGCCTTTCACCCCTATCCACAAGTCATCCCCTGGCTTTTCAACGACAGTGGGTTCGGTCCTCCGGTGCCTGTTACGGCACTTTCAACCTGCTCATGGATAGATCACTCGGTTTCGGGTCTATACCCTGCAACTAATCGCCCTATTAAGACTCGGTTTCCCTACGGCTCCCCTAAACGGTTAACCTTGCTACAGAATATAAGTCGCTGACCCATTATACAAAAGGTACGCGGTCACCCTAATAAATTAAGGCTCCCACTGCTTGTACGCACACGGTTTCAGGTTCTATTTCACTCCCCTCACAGGGGTTCTTTTCGCCTTTCCCTCACGGTACTGGTTCACTATCGGTCAGTCAGGAGTATTTAGCCTTGGAGGATGGTCCCCCCATCTTCAAACAGGATTTCTCGTGCCCCGCTCTACTTAATATGTTAATGCTAATGTTTCGAATACAGGACTATCACCTACTACGGTCAGCTTTCCCACGCTGTTCTTCTACATTAGTACTAATCGGCTTCTCCCCGTTCGCTCGCCGCTACTAGGGGAATCTCAATTGATGTCTATTCCTAAGGGTACTGAGATGTTTCACTTCCCCTCGTTCGCCTCTTATATAAATATAAGATACCTAGCTTATGCTAGGTGGGTTTCCCCATTCAGAAATCTCCGGATCACAGGATATTGCCGCCTCCCCGAAGCTTATCGCAGGCTGTCACGTCTTTCATCGCCTCTGACTGCCAAGGCATCCACCATGTGCGCTTCATTACTTGACCATACAACCCCAAGTAGTCTTTCGACTCCTAAGTGTCATACAATCTAATTATGATAACGATATCACCTATGTTTACGCTTGATTCAGTTCTCTTTACTTTTTTAAGAAATCCTCTTTGGGATAACAAACAATGTCGTTAAAAGAGGATTTCTTAAGGTTAGAGTGTCGCGTGAACACGCCACTCTAACCCAGACTCATATCTATGTTTTTAAATAGTTCTTACTCTCTCGTCGAGTAGTAAGTTTCCGTATAAAACAGAAAGAAGTAATCAGATAATATATTGCTATATTGGAATCACTTGTTTCTGTTTGATACCTATTCATTTATTAGCATTCAAAGCTTACTGCGTTTATAGTGGTGGAGCCAAACGGAGTCGAACCGTTGACCTCCTGCGTGCAAGGCAGGCGCTCTACCAACTGAGCTATGGCCCCATATATAAATGGTGGGTCTAAGTGGACTTGAACCACTGACCCCCGCGTTATCAACACGGTGCTCTAACCAGCTGAGCTACAGACCCAAATTACGCTTGTATAAACGTAAGCTTAAACTAAAGAACAACTTGTTGTGAATTCTTGCTGACCGAATGCTGTCTATAAGGAGGTGATCCAGCCGCAGGTTCCCCTACGGCTACCTTGTTACGACTTCACCCCAGTCATCAACCACACCGTGGTGATCGCCTTCCTAAAAGGTTAGGCTAACCACTTCTGGTGCAATCAACTCCCATGGTGTGACGGGCGGTGTGTACAAGGCCCGGGAACGTATTCACCGCGGCATTCTGATCCGCGATTACTAGCGATTCCTACTTCATGGAGTCGAGTTGCAGACTCCAATCTGGACTACGATAGGCTTTTTGAGATTCGCATCACATCGCTGTGTAGCTGCCCTCTGTACCTACCATTGTAGCACGTGTGTAGCCCTGGTCGTAAGGGCCATGATGACTTGACGTCGTCCCCGCCTTCCTCCAGTTTGTCACTGGCAGTATCCTTAGAGTTCCCGGCCAAACCGCTGGTAACTAAGGACAAGGGTTGCGCTCGTTGCGGGACTTAACCCAACATCTCACGACACGAGCTGACGACAGCCATGCAGCACCTGTATTCTAATTCCCGAAGGCACTCCCGCATCTCTGCAGGATTCTAGATATGTCAAGACCAGGTAAGGTTCTTCGCGTTGCATCGAATTAAACCACATGCTCCACCGCTTGTGCGGGCCCCCGTCAATTCATTTGAGTTTTAACCTTGCGGCCGTACTCCCCAGGCGGTCTACTTATTGCGTTAGCTGCGTCACTAAGTCCTCAAGGGACCCAACGACTAGTAGACATCGTTTACGGCGTGGACTACCAGGGTATCTAATCCTGTTTGCTACCCACGCTTTCGA
>NZ_VKLR01000048.1:0-4319 GCF_007280595.1 Psychrobacter sp. YGAH215
TGGCATTTGTCTCATCGATTGATTCGTAAGATTCTTTCACACAATCTATGCTTTGTACTCAACAAAAAACTTGGTAACCCGCCTCTTCAGTTTGATTTGCTTATTTCAAGTTGAGAGTGGGGTAACATTTATCATTTGTACCACGTATTTTAATTTTTATATTTCTTATTTAGATAGCAAGCAAGGAAATTTTATGGCAACTGATATCACGGCTCCGCGCCACGAAAAACTCATTATTTTAGGCTCAGGCCCTGCCGGTTACGCCGCTGCCGTTTATGCAGCACGCGCCAACCTAAAGCCTGTTATGGTCACGGGTTTAGAAGTTGGTGGGCAGCTAACCACGACTACTGAAGTCGATAACTGGCCAGGCGATGCGCACGATTTGACCGGTCCTGCGCTTATGGATCGTATGAAAGCCCATGCCGAGCGCTTTGGTACCGAACTGGTCTACGACCATATCAATGAAGTCAATTTGAATGAGCGTCCTTTTACGCTAATCGGTAATAACGGTAGCTATACTTGTGATGCCTTGATTATCTCAACGGGTGCTTCTGCGCAGTATTTAGGCTTAGAGTCAGAAAACAAATTCCGCGGCCTTGGCGTATCAGCTTGTGCCACCTGCGATGGTTTCTTTTATAAAAACCAAAAAGTCGCGGTCATTGGTGGTGGTAATACCGCCGTTGAAGAGGCTTTATACTTATCAAACATCGCCTCTGAAGTGACGCTAGTCCATCGCCGCGACAGCTTGCGCTCTGAGAAAATCCTACAAGATAAGCTGTTTGAAAAGGTTAAAAACGGTAACATCAAAATCGAATGGAACCATAAAGTTCGCGAAGTCGTCGGCGATGATATGGGTGTCAATGGGTTGGTCATCGAATCGATGCTTGATGGCAGCACCAAGCAATTAGACGTATTTGGCATGTTTGTCGCCATTGGTCATAAGCCAAATACAGACTTGTTCAAAGGCCAGTTAGAAATGAAAGATGGCTACTTAATCGTTAATAGCGGTCTAAATGGCAATGCCACCCAAACCAGTATCGAGGGCGTATTTGCCGCGGGTGACGTCGCCGACCACGTTTATCGTCAAGCCATTACTTCGGCGGGTACTGGCTGTATGGCAGCGCTTGATGCCGAAAAATATTTGGACGCTATGGGTGAAACAGTCGCTCGTGACCACACTTATGCTTCCACATTGACTGAAGATAAAGAAGCATAAATGAGCGATTTTGCTAAAGATAACGACCGCATTGATATTAATATTAATGCGGCTGCTATAGCGCCTGAAACTTTTCGTCAATACATAAAAAGTCTTGGGCGTTATAATTTTCCCGATCCTGCGATGGTGGACCCTGATGGCATCGGTATCGTTGCTGTCGGCGGAGATTTAGCACCGGAAACGCTAATTTCAGCTTATGCGCAAGGATTATTTCCATGGTTTAATGAAGATGACCCTATCGCTTGGTGGTGCCCTGAGCCGCGCTGTGTCATGGTGCCAAAGGATTATAAGCCGAGTAAATCACTACGTAAACAAGCGGGTCGCGAACGTTGGCAGTTGACCCTCAATCAAGCGTTCGATGATGTTATCCATGCTTGTAGCTTACCGCGTAGCGATGGTTTCAATGCCGCGCTACCTGAGGGCGAACATACTTGGATTCATAGTGAAATGATTGACGCCTATACTGAGCTACACGCGCAAGGCTTTGCGCATAGCATTGAGGTTTGGGATGATAAGCAGCATCTAATTGGCGGTTTATATGGCTTAAAAATAGGCGGTATTTATTTTGGCGAATCAATGTTTCATGTTGCTTCAAATGCTTCAAAACTCGCTTTTTGGGGCTTAATGCGTTTATGTGAGCAAAGCCATGTCGAATTGGTAGACTGTCAGCTACCAAACGACCATTTATTAAGTTTGGGAGCTGAAATCTTGCCACGCGCTAAGTTTTTGCTAGAGCTAGATACTTTAATTGGCAGCCGTTCAGTCAAATGGCAAAAAAACTCTCATCAACCTTTAGCGGTCTCACTTCTCGATAAACCTCAGCCTTGGCAATTGAAAGTATAAAGTAAACTTAAATAAATCTATTTATAGTTAAACATAGTAACGAATAATGCTTGCTATCATTTTTTACACAATTAGTAATTTAGGTATTTTACTTACGAGGTCAGCATGGCACCCGACACAGCGTTTTTATTGATTGGCACACTAGCGGCGCAGGCCAATACCACCAAAGATACCATTCGTCATTACGACCAATTGGGGTTACTAAAATCTCGCAAACGCCAAGCAGGCTCCCGACTTTATACCGAGTTTCATCCCGAATGCGTCGAGCGTATCGAGCTCATCAAAAGTGCTCAAGCCATTGGTTTTACATTAACTGAAATCAAAGACAGCTTAAATGATTATTACGATGGTCAACTTGATATTGATTTGCAGCTAAGCCTTACGGAGCAGAAATTGGCGCAAGTTAAAAAACAGCAAACGACAATTAATCTGATGATAGAAATGTTGGCTGAACGCATCGAGGTGCTTGAACGCATGAAAACCGATAAAAATTATCTCTCTAATATCGAAATCTGCAAAAAGAAAATACCGCCGCAAGCATGATTTCACTCTTTTTTAATAACTATTTACTCTTCTAAACAACCAATTGCTAATCATAAACTCGTTGCAGGATTAATGCATCGACAGAAGGTTGATGTGGCAGTTGATAATAATTTTTACGTGTATGAATCACAGCAAACGCTTGCTGCTCATATAAAGCAAGCGCTGGTGCATTATCTGCGCGCACTTCTAATAATAAGCTCTCTACCTTATTATTTATTAACTCATTATTTAATGTAGCAAAAAGCTGCGAGGCAATACTTTGACGCTGATAGTCAGGATGGGTGCCAATACGCAGTATCTCTGCTTGCTCAAAAATTACTTGATAGAGGCAGTAGCCAATGACTTTATTATTATCGGCTCCGCCCTTTTTGTTATTTTCCTCATAAACAACCAGCATACGGATGCTATCTTGCTTAAGCAGTTCAACCAACGCCTGATAGGTCCACGCGTCATGCGGCTGAACCATAGATTCAATCGTAGCTATTGCTTCAATAGTAGATTCGAACTTTGCTAATTTTTCACGCAAATCACTTATAACGTACACAAGTCACCTTATAGTTTATAATGCAAAAGCCTAAGATAAGTAAGGTTTTTCACGCAACCAAACTGTTGACAAGTACTTGATGCCTTTAGTAACTGGCATACCCGCATGTAATGTCATCTCATCAATTTCACCGTCTAAATCCACATTCGAAAAGAATATGGCTCTACCAGTCTTTGGACGCACTTCAAAGTTCAATTTAGGAAACCTAGTTGATCCACCAGCCTCAACTTCCGATAAAAACATCAAAAAAGTACCTACACGTTGACCACTTTCTTGCATTATCTGGCTACTGCCTGCTTTATTAGGGTTAAAATAATCATAATGTGGTTTGTATTCACCACCATTTTCATATTTCAATACTAGCAAACCCTCACCATGATTAGCGGGCCAATTTAATAACTCGGCAATACGTGATTCAATAGCTTTTACAAGTTTATGTGAGCTTTTACTATGACTAACGCTTTGACTAATCCTAGATTTAGACTCAATTCTAGTACCGTCATCATCATTCACAACTCTAGAGGTTTTAAACTTGTCCTGAGACATTTTAATAAGAGCAGTGCATTCTTCTGTACTCAAAAAGTCATCAAGCACAACAATATAAGGATTATGACAAGCGTAGCTTATAGAAAGTTCCTTATCACTCAAAGTAACTTTATTCTCAGTTAAACTTATATATGGTATGTTTAGATTCTTACTACTTTTATCCATTAGTTCATAGGCAGCATCTGTCCATCCACGTTTAGACAATTCTGAAGCTACCTTGTTGGCTGGTACACCTTTTAAAAGAGATACCTTTATCCAATCTCTCCATTCTTTATTCAAATTCTTCAGACCACTCATTCTTATCTCTCCTTAACGGATAAATTGAATAATGTTATCAATTTCATATTAAAATAGATAGGACTATAAAAAGGTCGTATTGAATTCCAGATATAGAGTGATACTACTAAACAATCATATGATTATCTTAAAAAAAATAAGGGGCTGTCCTAGATAACTACCACAAAAAAAAGCCACCCTCAATGAGGATGGCTTTTCGACTAATATTTTAACTTTCTCAGATAACTCTGAATGAGTTAAATCTTAGTTCAATACGTTAGCAACAACACCAGCGCCTACGGTACGGCCGCCTTCACGAATTGCGAAGCGAAGACCTTTGTCCATAGCGAT
>NZ_VKLR01000005.1:0-15822 GCF_007280595.1 Psychrobacter sp. YGAH215
GACAAAAAGGGCAGTTTTTTGATTCATGGCTTTGATTCCTTGCAAATATAGACAGTATATAGCGTTAGACACTACGCCAGCATGAATTTTGTCCATTACACCGCAAGCTACACTTAATCAAACCAGCTGCTTGTTATAAATGCACCCTTTAACCATAAGCGGTGCATTTTTTTATATCTATAGCTTAGACTATATAATAACAACTATCTGTCTAAAATTGGCTTCTATTTTTATAAAATTACGCCGTAATAATAATACCCTTAGAATTAACAATAAAGGTTCAAACGTTAGACTATACTGATTATAAGCAACTGTTTACTTTTTTCGTTAAATTTATAGTTTGAATAAAAACCTCCATTACTAGATTTTCCTCATCTTCACATTTCCAATGTTTTGAATCATCTTTATTAATAACTATATTCCTGAACGTGGCAACTTTTGCCAAACCTTGCACTCTTGCTTATTTTTAGGACAGTTTATGGCTTCGCTAACCACTGTGCGCGTACGTTATCAAACGATTGAAATTGGCAATACTGACATTCATATCTGCACCCTACGCGATAATCAACAATTTAGTGACCCTGACAATGAGGCGCTGGACCTCGGTATTTGCTCGGCGTCGTGGCCGATGTTTGGCGTGATTTGGCCGTCAAGCTTGGTGCTGGCCAATCATATGCTTGATTATGATATTGCAGGCAAGCGTATCTTAGAAGTTGGCTGCGGTATGGCATTATCAAGTCTACTACTGAACCATCGCCATGCCGATATTACAGCGACCGATTATCATCCGACGGTTGAGTACTTTTTGGATAGAAATACCACGCTAAATAATAATAAAGAAATTAACTTTGAACGCTTAGACTGGGCTGAAGACAATAGCCATCTTGGTAAGTTTGATATTATCATCGGTAGCGATTTACTTTATGAAGACCAGCATATCGATATCTTGGCGGAGTTTATCGAACGTCATGCACTGCCAACTTGTGAGGTTATCGTCGTTGACCCTGGGCGCGGGCGCAAAAACAAGTTGACCAATAAGATGGTTGAATTTGGCTTTAGCAGTCAGCACGTGAAACCTGAGGACACCACTTATCTTGAGCTACCTTTTAAAGGACATATTTTAACCTTTTCGCGTTAGGTTTTGAAAAACTAATAGGTTATATAATAAGAAAAGACGCCATTTTACGGCGTCTTTTTTATGGCTAAGCTGCTTTATTTTAGGGATAATTACAGGTGTTTTTTTATAGATTTCGAGTTAACGGTGGTTGCACACGTGAATACATGATTAATGAGATACCATTAGATATCAGCTCAACGGCCAATAGGACGCCAAGAATATAGGTCGCTGACTGCGGATAGCTGGTAAATATCATGATAGCCAACGTAATCGAGATAAGCCCTGAGATTAATATTGGCACAAAAGCCACGGTTCGGCGTAGACCGAAAGCAACCATCACTCTGACGATACCCGTTGCCATAAATAAAATAGCAATTACCATGGTCAAGGTTAAAATACCTTGTAGCGGGTTTTGTAGCAGCTCAATACCGATAAATATGCCAAGCACACCGCCAATGGCCGCTAGCACTTTACCCGTCGTGGTATAAGCACGGAACAGGACAATAAACTGTAAGATACCGACAAGAAGAAATACAAACCCAGCCAGTTGTTCAGCGTTGTTCAGCAGCGAAACTGGCGCTAAGAGGATTGAAAAAAGCAAAGATACCGCCAAGAATACTGATGATACCAACGACTAGCCACAATATACGACTCATAAGATACCCTTACTTTATATTTATAATGCGCAAATGATATCGCAGATTATTGGCAGGCTTGTATGACGGTAGTAATGTATTCAGGTAATCCTGTTACCATCAGTGCCCAGGCGTTGGTATCATGCTTATAACCCTACTAACGGTTTAGGCGTAATATGCCTATCATCCAAACGATTCTTGGCATCAAATTATTTATCAACCCAGCCCTGCTGTCGGGCATAGGCAAGTTGCTCGGGCGTATCGATATCATAGCTCAGCTGTTTATTGAAGACTGTCCTGATTTCACTGGGCGAGAGCGCTCTGATTAAATGACGTAGGCCTTTGTCTCCACCTATATGAAGCTGCCATTGTTTAAGTAGCTGATAATCGATAACTAACGGTAGACCAACGATGGGGTTTTTCGTTTCATTTTTGACCTCGGCTTTACGCTCGATATGCCCATTTTTTGCCAACGTATCTAAAAGCTGCCAAGGCTCATAAGCGCTAGCAGCCACTAGATGCTTACCGGCTAGCAATTCATTAACATGTTCAATGTCCAATAAAACTTGGTCAACCCCCATAATTAACACTCGCTCAACCACTTCATGATTAAAAGCTTTATCATTAACAAACTGAGTTAAGGCTTCAATAGCAGTATAAAGACTATGTCCCATACCAGTTTCGGGCGTTTGGTTAATGACAGTCTTGATATGTAAATGGGTGTCGCTTAGTTTTGCTACCTCACTAGCTATCGATGCCTTATTTTTAGGAATAACGACGATAATAACTTGCGGATTTGTACTTACTGCCAGTTGTAGCATGTGATTAATGAGAGGAACGCCATTTTTATAAAGCAGCTGTTTAGCCTCTCCAAGACGACGACTGAGGCCGCTGGCTAGAAGAATAATGGTATGGCTTGATTGCTGGCTAGAATTTTGATTTGGTACTGCCGCGCTATTTGACGTTAAGTCACTTTTCTTCATACATCGCTCAATATTTCAGATGTCGTATTATTGCTCGCTGAAAATTTGGCAGTCGCAGTTTGCTTATGCATAACGGCGCTTATTTGTGCCATGATGCCAAGTGCTAAAGCTTCAGGGCCATCACCGCCTAGTTTATAACCAATCGGATAATGGAGTTTTTTTACGCCCTCACTTAAACTTGCCGGATTGTCTTTGGCAGCACGAATCTCATTTACCAAGCGCTCGGTTCGATAACTTGGGCCTAATTGTCCAAGATACTTATAATGAGTCGAATGCGCAAGCAATAACGAAAGACGGGCACGGTCTTGGGTCAAACTGTGCGACATCAACGCGACCGCCGCATGACGACTGAGCTTGAGCAGTTTCTCATTATCGTCCAATGCGACTGGCATCACGATATCCGCTTCGGGAAAACGCATCCGCGTGGCATACTGGGCGCGGCTATCGATAACGCTGACGTGCCAATCTTGTAATTTTGCCATGGTCACAAGCGGCATCACATCATTCCCTGCCCCGCAAACAAGCAAACGGTGCTGTGGTTGTAGACGCTGGATAAGCCATTCTGTGGTGATATCACCGTTTTTTAAGACAACGTATTCGGTATTTTTATTAGAAACTACATGCGTTGACAGAGTTTTAACTAACCCTTCAATCTCATGAGTAAAAATATTCGCTTGCTCAATGAACGCTTGATTACCCATACGAGCACCGCTGACAAAAGTTATTTTTTCGTTGGCAATATAGTCTTTTAGATCTAGCCGAAGCCCAATGGGTAAATAGTATTGAGCATTTGCGTGAATTAACGTCGCTATCGTTGTAGGATTTTGGCTACGACGAACATGATTAATGACTTCTAAAAACGGCCTTGCGGCTGTCAAACGCTCAAACAGTACATGAACCTTGCCATTACAGCCCAAACCGGAATTCAGCTCATTTTCTAAATCGCCATTTCCATTGCCATTACTTTCACTATCATCATCTGCCTCGTCACCCTCATCACTACCCGTTTGATAAACCTGCACGTTTGCGCCATGACGCGTCAACCAAAAGGCACGTTTGATGATATGTGGTTCTAGGCAACCACCGCTAATCATCCCAACCGAGCGTCCATCAGCGCAGATAAGCATCATCGCCCCAGCACGCCGATATGCCGAGCCTTCGGTATGTACTACCGTTGCTAACACCGCATCGATGTTTTGCTGCTGCGCCTCGCCTGCGAGCTTTAGAATATCAGCGACCTGATTCATAGTGCCTCTTATCTCTATTTATTTTTATTTTAGTTGCAGTTTTAATGATTAAAATTGCATTGCGCCTTATAAAAACCCGCTAGTGATGGCCGCTAGCGGGTGTCTTATATCAATCATCAGTTAGCCATTCTTTCATATCGATTATTAACAATAGCTATTCTGGCAACTCATGAAGCAGCTTATCAAGGGTGATTGGGAAATCGTAAACGCGCACACCGACCGCATTATAAATAGCATTAGCAATAGCCGCCGCTGCTCCAGAAATCGCGGTTTCGCCGATCCCTTTGATATGCATAGGATTGGTATAAGGGTCGTCTTCTTCTACCAATATCACTTCTAGTTGCGGCACATCGGCATTGACAGGTACATGGTATTCAGCAAGGTCATGATTGCATAGGCGACCATCGCGCTTATCATGGATGACTTCCTCCATGAGCGCCGAGCCAATCCCAAACACCATACCGCCGTAGCACTGTGAAGTAGCGGTTTTATGATTTAAAATCCGACCAGCAGCAAAAGCACCTACCATGCGCTTGAGACGTATCTCGCCAGTCACTCTATGGACGACGACTTCTGCGAAATTGACACCAAACGATGCTTGGCGATGACTCTTGGCATTTTTACCCGGTTTGATTTGACCTTTAGCGCTCATTTTTTGCTCATCGCATTCAGCAATAATATCTGCCAATGCATAAGACTGAGAATTGCTAAAATCGTATTTTTCTGTAGCAGACTCGGGTAATGATAGACCCGTTTTTTCAGTGACTGTATCTTTTAAATCTATCGCTTTGTCTTTAAGCGTTTCGACCGCTGCTTCTGTAACGCTAGGGTTATGCTCGCCTGCTTGTTTGATCTGACCTTTATCAAGCTGAATGGTATCTGGATAAAGCCCTACTTTTTCTGCCAACATATCGCGCAGCTGCTCACAGGCAAGATAGATACCGCTCCCTGCACTTGCCGCACCCCAACTACCACCCGAGCCTGAGGCTGATGGCAGCTCACTATCACCGAGCTTCATCTCGATATGGTCTATCGGCAAGCCTAGTAAATCAGCGGCAACCTGGGAAAAAACCGTATAAGAGCCTGTGCCGATATCGGTCATATCGGTTTCGATAATGGCTTTAACGCCAAGGGCTTTTGAATCGTCAACTTGCAGTGTCGCCCGCGCCTCTGACAGTTTTAACAGATTACCACGAGCGGAGGCCGCCATTCCCGTACCAATCCACCAATCACCCTCTAACTGACTGGCAGGCTTGGGATTGCGCTGCTCCCAACCGAACTGCGCCGCCCCTTGCTCCATACAAGCAAGTAGCTGCCGTGTCGAAAACGGAATGTCTTGGCTTGGGTCTTGCTCAGGCTCGTTACGGCGGCGCAGCTCAAGCGGATCGATATTCAATTGCGTGGCCAATTCATCCATAGCACATTCAACCGCAATCATACCGACCGCTTCACCGGGTGCGCGCATAGAGCCAGAAAGCACGTAATTCATGTCTACTTGTTTATAATTCACGCGGCGATTTTCACCGCGGTATAAATATTTGGTCGACAGCGCCGTCGGCTCAAAAAATGCCTCACCGGGTAAATTACTGCCAACGGTATCGTGAATAAAGGTATTGATAATGCCGTCTTTATCACAGCCAATGGCGATACGTTGGCGAGTGTTTGAGCGTCTAACGGTCGCTTCCATCACTTGCGGACGCGTCATACTGATCAGCACAGGACGACCAAGCTCTTTTGCCGCAATCGCTGCTGCAATCGACTCAGGCGCGATACCCAATTTACTACCGAAACCACCACCAACAAAATAAGAAATTAGTTGCACCTGATCTTTTTTTAGATCTAAAGCATCCATCACTTGCTGCTTGCAAGAGGCAATCATTTGGTTTGAGGTATACATGATGAGCTTATCGTCTTCCCAATAAGCCAGCGTCGCATGCGGCTCCATCGGCGAGTTGCTTTGACTTGGCGTATGGTAAAAGCGATCGAGAGTCACCTCTGCATCCGCTAAGCCTTTATCAGGGTCGCCTGTAACAGAATTTTTATCTGAGCCCTTTTGCTCATTGACGTCATGAGCACTTGGCAGCTCTTGGGTAAAGTTTAATGCCGCTTGTTCGGTCTCATTTTTATAAGTGACTTTAAGGGCATTAGCGCCTTCGGTCGCCGCTTCAAAAGTCTCAGCAACCACTACCGCTATCGGCTGCCCGTGATAATAAATCTCACTGGCGCCTTGGGTTGGTGCTTCGGTCTCACCGCCTTGCTGTGAGTTTCGCAAAAAATGCTTAGGATCGGTTACGACTTTGATGATGCCAGGAATATCCTCTAAAGCACTGCTATCGATATTTTCCACTTGTCCTTTGGCTATTTTCGCGCCAACTAAAACGCCGTAAACTTGATTTTCTCGATAAAACTCTGCTGAATAAGGCGCTTTTCCGCTGACCTTTAACGAGCCATCAACACGGTTGATCGGTTTGCCGACCAACTTGCTTGCCGTTTTGTCAAAAAGCGAATCGACAGGCTCATTCATCATCATTTTTTTGGTAGGTTCTGATGGCAATACTGAGTCCAATAATGACATGATTATGCTCCCTCGCCCGCTAAGGCGCGCTGAATAACTTGTTTAAGTAGGCGACGCGTCAGTGGAATTTTAAAATCGTTTTGACCGTGACCTTTGGCCTCTTTTAATAATAAGTCTGCGGCTTGTGCGATCGTAGCGTCATCACCCGCCGTGCCCGTTAATAATGCTTCAACGTCTTCATTACGCCACGGCATCACCCCAATACCACCAAAAGCCAAACGTACGGTCGCCAAGTTACCGTCGTCATCAACCTCTATGACAGACGCACAAGACACTAAGGCAAAGGCGTAAGAAGCACGGTCACGGACTTTGTCATAGGTATGCATGCCTTTGATAGGCGGTGGTAAAACGACATGAGTGATAAGCTCGCCACTCTCCAAGACATTCTCGATATGCGGCGTGTCTTTTGGCAAACAATAAAAGTCTTTGATTGGAATACAACGGGTAGAACCATCTGCTTTCACCGTTTCAATAACAGCATCAAGCAACCGCATTGCCACCGCCATATCAGAGGGATGTTGGGCAATACAAGCATCACTTGTACCCAAAACAGCAAGGGTACGGTTCTCGCCATTAATCGCTGGACAGCCACTGCCGGGCTCGCGTTTATTACATGAGCTGTCAGTCTGATAAAAATAATAACAACGCGTACGCTGTAAAAAATTACCGCCAGTCGTGGCTTTGTTACGCAGTTGACCCGTCGCGCCCGCTAATATGGCGCGCGATAATACCGGATAATTGGCAATGACCTCCGGATGCGCTGCCAAATCACTATTGGTGACCAGCGTACCGATACGTAATCCGCCATCAGCGGTGGTTTCGATTTGCTCAAGCTCAAGACGGGTGATATCGACCAATTTGGTTGGTGTTTCAATCTCAAACTTCATTAAATCTAAGAGATTGGTGCCACCGCCGATAAATGATGCATCTTTTGGGCCAGCAGCAGTCGCCGCTTGTTTAGGCGCCTCGGCACGGACATAGTCAAAGCGTTTCATGAGTGAGCTCCTGCTTGGACGTTGTGGTTTTTATTTTGTGACGCCTTGTTTTGCGAGGATTTACTAAGCTGCGTCTCACTAGGCGGCGGCGACCAAATACCGATAACACTTGCAGCATCTGGGCCTTTCTTAATATTATTTTCAGTAGCGGCTTTATTTTTTATCTCACTCTCCAAAACCTGCGAGATGGCATTAATAATGTTCGGATAAGCCGAACAGCGGCAAATATTACCACTCATGCGTTCGGCGATTTCTTGTACCAGCAAGCCATCAGGATTTTGCAAATCAGTGGTTACATAGCTTGGCCAATTTTGCTTAATCTCTTCAATCAAAGCAGTCGCTGAACAAATCTGCCCCGGCGTACAGTAACCACACTGAAACGCATCGTGGTCTTTAAACGCTTGCTGTAAGTCTGAAAGCGACTCAGGCATTCCGATGCCTTCAATCGTGGTAATTTCATCACCGTCGTGCATGACCGCAAGGGTCAAACAAGAATTAACCCGTCGACCATTAATGAGCATGGTACAAGCGCCGCATTGACCATGGTCGCAGCCCTTTTTGGGTCCGGTAATTTGTAGATGCTGGCGACAGACATCGAGCAATGTCGTGCGCGGATCAAGATTATCGAGCTGATAATCTTGCTTATTAATCATTAACGTCAAGGTAGACATGCTGGCTTCTCGCTGGCAGTTATTCATAAAAGGATAAGTGTGCACGCTCTTAAACAGCGTCAATCGTTTCATTATGGCGTATCAAAAACAGCGCTTTGTTTTTACTTTGTAGTCATTGCAGTGTAGTTTTTTTAAGCAAATAGCGATGACAAAACTTTTTTGTCAATTTTTAAACCTACGATAAATCTCCTTTACAACTGCGGTTGGCTGCTTAACCTCGTTAATAGAACCTGTAACTTAGCAACCATTGTAATCACGATTTCATTCTCTTAATATGGATTCAACCTTATAAAACCTTCTATAAATAAATCGAACATAATCAATAAAATAGGTATAAAAATATGGAAAACTCAAATCAACCGCTATCCAAAAAACCTCTGCGCATCGATATCGTCTCAGACGTGGTTTGCCCGTGGTGTATTATCGGTTATCGTCAATTGGCTGAGGCGCTCAAGCAAACCAATACCGAGCACGAAATACACTGGCATCCATTTGAGCTAAATAGCAATATGCCAAGCGCAGGACAAAATTTGCGCGAGCATATCATGGAAAAATACGGCTCGAGCAAGGAAGAATCAGACGCGAGCCGCCTTAGAATGACGC
The DNA here is from genome assembly GCF_007280595.1 of Psychrobacter sp. YGAH215. NCBI lineage: Bacteria > Pseudomonadati > Pseudomonadota > Gammaproteobacteria > Moraxellales > Moraxellaceae > Psychrobacter > Psychrobacter sp. YGAH215. The sequence goes on from NZ_VKLR01000005.1 coordinate 8,827, forward strand.
AAGCGGGCGATGAAGTTGGCTTTGAATTTAATTTCAACGATGACACGCGGATGCACAATACTTTTAATCTGCATCAGCTATTGTATTGGGCAGGTCAACAAGGACAAAAGTCGATGCATGAGTTAAAGCAGGCGTTATTTGGCGCGCACTTTACCGATGGTCGCAACATCTCTGATAGTACGGTGCTGGCTGATATCGCAGCGGAAGTTGGACTTAATCGTGAAGAGGCGCTGGCTGTGCTGGAGGATCAACGTTTTGCCAAAGAGGTACGCGCAGAAGAGCGCCACTGGCAGCAGCAAGGTATTCAAAGCGTGCCAGCAATGATTTTTAATGAGCGGCATTTGGTCAGCGGCGCGCAAGGCGTGGACAATTACGTCAATATTTTACAACAATTGGCTGCTATGCAAGAGTAAATAAAGCTTTGCTAATAGGACTATGATTAATGAGTAAAGAAAAATTACTGACGCTGTCAGACGAAGCAGAAGAAATTGTCTTGGATAAGCTTAGAGATTATATGAGCGAGGAATTTGATGTTGATATTGGCAACCTGCCTGCTGAGTTTTTATTAGACTTTATCATCGAAACCTTAGGGCCGCCTCTCTACAATCAAGTGGTCGACAATATTGAACCTTGGTTATACGATAGATTTACAGGCGTTTTAGAAGATATGCACAGCTTTAAAAAAGATTAAAAGACATACAAAAAAACGCCGCTCCATTATAGGAGCGGCATTTTTATTTAATAGCGTTAAAAAAGCTTAGCTATCTAACCATAATTCTAGAAATGCACCACAGAGCGAATACTCTCACCTTTATGCATCAAGTCAAAAGCTTCGTTAATATCTTCTAATGGCATGGTATGAGTAATAAAGTCTTGTAACGGAATCTCTCCTGCTAGGTAGCGCTCGACGTAGCCTGGCAACTCTGAGCGACCTTTGACACCGCCAAATGCTGAGCCTTTCCAAACGCGACCTGTGACTAACTGGAATGGTCGGGTTGAGATTTCTTGCCCTGCGCCCGCGACACCGATGATGACTGACTCGCCCCAACCTTTATGGCAGCACTCTAACGCTGAGCGCATGACATCGACATTACCGATACATTCAAACGAATAATCAACGCCGCCATCGGTTAATTCAACGATGACATCTTGAATCGGCTTGTCGTAGTCTTTTGGATTGATGCAATCAGTCGCGCCCAATTTTTTGGCCAGCTCAAACTTACTCTCATTGATATCAATGGCAATAATACGGCTGGCCTTGGCCATTTGTGCACCGATAACCGCTGATAGGCCGATACCGCCCAAACCAAAGATAGCAACCGTTGCACCTTCTTCGACTTTTGCGGTATTCATGACGGCGCCCATACCTGTGGTCACGCCGCAACCGAGCAAGCAGACTTCTTCTAACGGTGCCTCTTTATTAACCTTGGCTAATGAAATCTCTGGCAACACCGTATATTCAGAAAAGGTTGAGCAACCCATATAATGGTAAATTGGCTCACCGTCTTTGTAAAAGCGCGTCGTACCGTCTGGCATTAAGCCTTTACCTTGGGTTTCGCGTACCGCCGAGCACAGGTTGGTTTTACCTGAGCGGCACATTTTACAGACGCCGCACTCTGCGGTGTATAAAGGAATGACATGGTCGCCGACTTGCACGCTGGTCACGCCTTCACCGATTTGCTCAACGATACCGCCGCCTTCGTGGCCTAAAATTGCAGGAAACACACCTTCTGGGTCTTCGCCAGACAAGGTGAACGCATCGGTATGACAAACGCCACTGGCGACAATTTTTACCAGTACTTCGCCTTTTTTGGGCAGCATCACATCCACTTCTTCGATAGAAAGTGGCTCGTTTGGCCCCCAAGCAATGGCGGCTTTAGATTTAATAAATTTATCTGACATAATATTCTCTCTTTTAATTAATTTTATCATTGATTACACCCAGACCAATTTAGCTTATAGTGCTTATTGAGTAGAGGCAAGCCACCATTGTTGCGGTCTGTAAAAAGTTTGATTTTATACTGACCATTATAGTCGTTTCTGAAATGATAACAATGTGCTATATTTGCAAATATCTTTTACACAGTGGTAATAATCATGCGCTGGGATGGTATTAGCGAGTTTGTCTATGTAGCAGAGCACGAGAGCTTTACGCGTGCCGCAAAAGAATTGGGCATTTCTACCGCGCAGGTCAGTCGGCAGATAAGCGCCTTAGAAAAACGCCTTAACATTAAATTGCTGTATCGTACGACGCGCAAGGTATCGCTGACTGAAGAAGGTCGGGTATTTTATCAGCATTGCCGCGGTGTGCTTGACGGCTTAGATGCGGCCGAACAAGCCGTAAGCAACTTACAAACCAAACCGCAAGGCAGAATTAAACTGACCGCGCCTGTCACCTATGGCGAACAGCAGTTATTGCCCCTTATCAATGATTTTATGGTGCAATACCGCGATATCGAAGTGACGGCTTTTTTGAGCAATCAAAAAATTGACTTGATCGAGGGTGGTTATGATTTGGCGATTCGTATTGGCAAATTAAGCGATTCAACGATGATGGCAAAAAAACTCAGTCATCGTACCAATTTTGTCTGTGCCGCGCCCGCTTATCTAGAAAAGTACGGCGTACCATATTCTCTAGTCGACTTAAGACAACATAATTGCTTACTTGGTACGCGGGATTATTGGCACTTTATAGAAAATGATAAAAACGCTGATAAGGAAATAAACTTACGCGTCTCAGGCAGCATACAATATAACAGCGGTCACAGCCTAGTCGATGCGGCGCTAAAAGGCTTGGGTATCGTACAGTTGCCTGATTATTATGTGCAAAAATACTTAGCGTCCGGTGCGCTGGTCAGCTTATTAGATGACTATAGAGAGCCTGAGGAAGGGATTTGGGCGATTTATCCGCACAATCGTCATTTATCACCAAAAATCAGATTGCTGGTGGACTATTTAGCAGAGCGCTTATCTTAATAAAGCTTGAAAGTGGCGATTTAGGATTAAGGCTACTTATAGTTGTAAGTTAAGTAAAAATCTTATTTTGACGACTTAGCACGAGCTATTTGAGCATTTAACTCTACTTTTAGCTTTTTTGCACACTCAATAATCTTTTTACGATCGGCGGCGATAGCGCCATATTCAAGCGCGGTTTTACGCATTTGCACGGTGACGTCATAGTGCGGATAGCTGGCGTTTTGATGAAATAAGCGCTTATCTACTTCAATCAATGCGGCAAAATCGTGCAACTCTTGCAAGGTATCAGCTAGCATATGGCACCATTTATAGCCTTTAAATTCTATTTGCATAAAATCTACGTAAATTGCCATATGAATCCACTCCTTAACACTTCTGCTTTTCATCTTAATATTTATTCGCTTCAGCTAATCATCTTAGCCTGTTACTTTAAGACATTCGCTACGTAGCAATCAATTTAGCCTTAGTAAACGAAGCTTGCTAAGCTAGCATCAAATGTAAAATCGATTTTACTCTAACTGATTTGAGGAATAGGAAGCACCTTGTCATAAATCTAATTTTAAACAAAGCCTTAAATCAGAGAAAAGGGCGACATCACGATATCCATCTTAAACGCTTCCCACAGGCCAATATTTAAACACCATGCGATTACGGGTAAAAATAGAAAAATGGCTCTCCTTGAAATAAAGCTGCGTGAAGCATGCGTATGGTTAAAGTTTTTTGCGCCGTGCTACCTCCTCATAGGGCGATTAAATAAAATGTTATAAAAGTAATGTCAAAAAGTCGCAATAATAAAGTCTGCCAGTGCCATCACAACCATCAAATGCAGTTCGAACCCAAACACAAAGCGCGCTAGCGGCGCAAAAACAGCAGACCTATAAACTCAGACTCTAAAGAGTGACAAATTCGGTCTTTTTTGTTACGCATGAAACGTCCTAATGTTTTCATGCATTCTTTTTAAAGCTTTGGCTAATGGCTTATCTAATTTGTGCCGCTGCTATTAAAAATATTTGATTTTTTGATGTAATGCATAATAGCACTTATATTTATTTAGATAAAAAAGCGCTATAAATAATAAAGATGCAAGTCACTTTATGACTTGCATCTTTAAGATTGATGTCTTAGTGATTGCTATTAAAGGGTTTGGTGTTTAGCACACGAAGCAGGTTTCCAGTAAACTTCTGTCACACCAAATTCGTCATCTCGCATTCTACCCCCATAACTGTCATCAAAGATGATTTTATATTGGCACGTTTCTACTGTGTTATTAGCATTATAAAATTTTAGAATATAATCCCATTCACGAGCATTAAAACCTTCGCTGAAATGAGGCGTGCCGATTAACTTATACAGCTCGTCTTTTGTGGTTCCCACTTTAATCTTGGCGATATCTTGGTGATTAACAATAGTGCCGCCTTTTTGCCAGGCTTTGTTAAGATCAGGGAATACTAACTCATCAGGGTTGACAGACCCTTTTTGCGCGCCAGGTGTCAAATGCCAAGTTGGCATTATGTTTTTTTGCGCACAGCCCGAGACTGTGAGAAACAATGCGGTCGTTGCTAATAAGCAATAATGAGAGAGATTATTTTTCATTATTAATTCCTTAATATTTTTTATGAGTAATGTGACAGCGCTTCATAATTATAAACAAGCACTGTCAGCAAATAATTTAGCAATACCAATTTTAGAAATGAAAGCCTGCGCCAATTGCGCCGCCCGCATTCCCCTGTGTATCTGCTGTACCATTTGCTTTAATTACCCAGCGACCATTATCAGAGACTTTAGATACACCAACTGCAACCGCACTTTGGCCATTGTAAGTAGCGATACCGCCACCTACCATTGACTTACCAGGAATATAAGCTTGCGGAAGAGAGGACATGGCCATTGCAGCTGATATACCTGCATTCGCATCATCTTCTACTTCATTAATTTTATAACCTAGCTCATTGATACTATTACCAAGACGCTTATCTAACGAGTTTAACTGTCCAAAGTTGACCGCATCTTTTACTTCGATACCATCAGCGACTCCAGTAATGGTTTTATCACCCGCGTATATACCATCTACAGTCATACTTGCACCATCTTTGATGATCACGCCTGTATTGTTGATTGTTGTATTGCCAGTCGTTACGCTATCGACACTAATATTTCCATTTAAGTCAAATTTAATACCGCTGCTTGTAGCCGTAGTGGTGATATTATTGCCGCCTTCAAATTTAACAGCAGTGCTGTCTCCTACTGATTTATTGATATTATTACCACTATCAGCACCGAAGCTTAAGCCAGCGTTAAGTCTATTAGCGTTTGCTTTAATACCATCTGTGTTTGTTTTTATACTGTCAGTATTTGCTTTAATATTGTTAGCATTGGTTTTGATACTTTCAGTATTAGCTTTAATATCATTTGTATTGGCTTTAATACTTTCATTTGCCTGAGCATTACCATTATTAATAGAGGCGATAGCGTCATGAATAGTGACTTCACCTGTATTGCCAATGCCAGTACTGCCGGCCACCAATTGGCCATTTTCATATTTAGCGCCACCACCGATAATACCAGCGACACCACCACCCAGACTATCTAGTTGTCCTTTATTGACTGCATCTGATACTTTTACTCCATTGGCGACATTAGTAATAGTAGTTCCTCCACTAGTGACAACAGTATTGCCATTGTTGCCGATGCCAGTCGAAACAGAAGTACCAGCCAAGGTAATACTGCCTTTATCGATATTGCCGTCTTTTTTATCATACTGAACGGCCGCATCATTAAGTGTGGTATTACTCCCACCGATGTTATCAATTTTGGCATTGACGGCCTTTAGCTGAGAGACGTTAACGGCATCAGAATCGGCAGTACCAGCAGCAACACCAGTGATTTGACGGTAAATACCAGCACTTGCATTACCTACGGCAACCGCGCCTCTATTACTCCTAGTCGCTAGTATGAGATCATTGATATCATTGACATTTGCTAGATAACCGATAATGCCACCTTTAGTAGTTGTACCGGATTCGCTACCCAATACTACTGAACCAGCGACTGTTTGTATAACATTATTCCCTAGAACAAAAGTATCGTCACTATCGATATTATTGTTGTTACCTACAGAATAACTACTACTACCGTCGATAATATTTGGATCACCAAAAGCGCCAGAGTTATCGCCATTAACAATATTGCCAGTACCAATGGCAATGGACTGATTACCGTTAGCTTGAGAGCCGTTACCAATGGCAACCGAAGAAGCGCCTTCAACACGTGTGTTATGACCTAAGGCAATCGAAGACTCACCGTTTCTAGTAATAATGGCATTGACGCCAATCGCAGTTGAGTTATCTCCGCCAGCACTAGAATCGTTAGTTAATGCATCGCCAACCGGAGGAGCAACTCCATTGGTATGAGAGAACTTAACACCTTCAGTATTCATTTTTTGTACAGTTTCACCAATAGTTAGGCGATCTGTTACTCCTTGCCCTCTAACATTATAAGTCAGGAATAAGGAGTCTAAATCCTCATTATTCACATTATTGTTAACAATTTGGTCCGCGATATTGACGGTGATTTCATCACCATTTTTATCAAATATCTTGACTTTAGTGACGTTATCTAGCTGACCTTTATTCACTGCATCAGCAGCATTAATACCGTTTGCAATGTTAGTAAGCGTAGTTCCACCACGGACAACAATATTGTTATCATTTTTATCTTTACCAATAACAGCTGGTGCGCCCGCAAAACTGACTCGGTCGTAATTCACTGTATTATCCGTATTACGATCATACTGAACTCCACCTGCTGTTATATTCCCAGTAATAGCATCTAACTGGCTTTTATTAACAGCATCAGTTGCGTCCTCTCCTGCTAACACACCGGTGATCTTCTTGCCGCCAGCGTTAATGCCGCTTGCCGTTACGCTTGGGCCGCCTGTGAGGGTCAAGCCATTAGCGCCATAAGTGCTGCTGTTGATACCGTCAGTGACATTGGTGCCAGCACTGCTGACAGTGGTGGTTT
>NZ_VKLR01000049.1:0-3736 GCF_007280595.1 Psychrobacter sp. YGAH215
TTCAGGGGTATAGTTTCGTGTTTTCATTGTCGTATTCTCTCAGAAAGTTGAGTCTCCGACAATCTCGGGGCGGTTCACAAAGAGCCTTTCCTAAATTTCGTGTAAGTACTTCTACAATCTAAATAATAGTTACACACTTTTTAGGAAAGGCTCAAAAAATATCAAAGTCAGGGTCACCGTCCGCCGCATATTTCAGCTGGTAGTCTATATCTGAGTCATTCGGTCGGGTGGCTATCTTAATGTGTTTAAACCACTCATCGTACTCAGGCGACAGCGCAGATTGCAACAAGGCAACTGCCAACGCTGCATCCACCACCAGACAAAACACATTGATTTTGCCATTACCAATGTCATGCCCATCCATCTCACCCAAGCCATTCCAGCCCAGCTTCTCAGAGACATACCCCTCAACATCTTCCAAAAAATCAAAGGTCTCATGAGTACCCACCGCTTCTCTCAAAGGTATCTGTATCGCCAGCCAATGCTTGTCTTTATCATCAAATGGTGTATATCCCGCCGCCATGCCTTCTTTAATAAAGTCCGCCATGTGGCTGTCTACCTGTGTTTTTACTTGCGTCTCTGTTGACTGCTCTGCATCCAGTGACAGTGACACCACTTCCGTCTCACCCTCATCACCCACCTCGCCATGGTGTCGCACCAAGCAAGCATTTTCCTTTTCGTACCACATTTCCCGATAGTACAGCTTCTCATTGTCTCGTTTATACAGCTTATGCATGACGTTTCCTTATTACTATGCTGAGTTTAACTATGCCGATTTTAAATTATCACAACTACCGCGGCTCAAAAACTGCCACTTTGTATCCGCAATCCCAACAGATACAACTTAAGAACGGTATCAACAGATACAAAAAGTGACTTAACCTCATCATGTTGAAGATGCCTAGGTAATTACATGAAAGTCTATGACGAATTATTAGAAACTGTAAACTGTCGAATCAAACGTATGTGATTATTAGTAACTTGCTACATACTGACCGTCTGAATTAACCAGACAGTATAGCCGACGAAAAATAGTACTAAGGTGGTGCCAGAAGTACGACCGAATGCACGCTTGGTTTTAAATGCAAATAGGCACATCGCAAACAGTAGTAAGGTTAAGAGACCCATCGCTAATATATCACGCGACAGAATAATGCTACTCGGAGTAATAGGCGCAATGAGTGCTGCTATACCTACGACTCCTAAAGTATTAAAAACGTTAGAGCCTATAATATTACCCAAAGCCATATCATGCTCACCTTTACGTGCGGCCGACAAGCTCGCAACTAATTCAGGCAGTGACGTACCGATAGCGACGATAGTGAGACCAATGATAAGCTCACTCAAGCCCCATAAAGTAGCAAGTTCAGTAGCGCCCCAAACGATAGCGCGCGAGCTTAGTATTAATACGAACAAACCAAGAAATAACCTACCTAAACCTTGTGCCATACTGTGTTCAGCCTTTGCAGTTTCTTCTACAGTATCGTCTTCATGTTCGTGGTTGCCTTCACGCAGGCTCAAGATGATTTGTATGCCTAAGACAACGACTAGAAGCACTATCAATACTATACCGTCGGTATTACCTAAGACACCATCGCTTAATTGCCAAGCAGCTACTGCCGTCACCAACAGTAGTAAAGGCATATCACGATTGATAATACTTTTTCGGATAATAATTGGACTTATTAATACCGTTGCGCCTAATACTAAGGCGATATTAATAATGTTAGAACCATAAGCATTACCCAATGCTAGCTCAGGGCTACCTTCTAAAGCAGCTAACATGGACACTATCATCTCTGGTGCTGAAGTACCTAAACCTAGAATGATGACACCAATCAAAAAACTGGGTACATTCAACTTATTAGCTAAAGCGACGGCACCATCAATAAAAACATCAGCACTCCATACCAAAATTGCTAGTCCTACGACTACTGCAAGTATTGCCAACCACATCAGTGTCTTTCCTTATAAAAGTTAGAGTAATCGTTAAGAAAAATGGGCATAAAAAATTGAGCAATAGAAGGCTCAGTTTTATAGTAGCATAAGCAACCAGCGCAATTATGAGGAAAGGTATTATTATTTTCTATATTTTGAAGTCCTTAACCTGCCATTCAGCCTTGAAAGCATGATTAATGCATTTGTGAGCTATGCTGAAGAAACCGTAGAGGTAAACTTGGTAAACTAAGCGTATTAATCGGAGCTTACCAGAAACAAGAAAACTACCTCCCAGAGCCAAATTTAAGAATGAAGCTGTCAAGAAGGTTGCGGGAGGGTATAACTAGGACTAGCTGTCAATCAGTGCCCAAGCTTATAAAACAATCTCATAATTTGTACTACGCCCTGAAGCAGCGGACTTCTCTAACATTCCTTTTTCTATCAAATCATTGATATCTCGAAGTGCGGTATCAATCGAGCACTTATTAATAGTCGCCCATTTTTTAGTGGTCAACTTGCCGTAAAAGTCACTCATCAAACTATTAAGCATCTTAATCTGTCTATCATTTAACGCATGATGTCGATGCATCTGCCAAAAGTTGGCTTTATCCATAATTTTATCGGTGGTCGCTTGAGCTGCAAGTAAAGCGTCTTTCAGCGTTTCTAAAAACCAAACCAGCCACAAAGTAATATCGCGATCGCCTTTTTGTGTACGTTCCAACACCTTATAATAATCATTGCGCCGATTTAGAATTTGCGCGGACATACTATAAAAGCGCTGAGCGCTACCATCACTTTTTGCTAGCATTCGCTCCGTGATTGCTCTTGTCAGCCGTCCATTACCATCATCGAAAGGATGCAACGTCACAAACCATAAATGCGCGATACCCGCTTTAATGACCAAATCTAAATTATCTTGCTGGCTAGACGGCATATTAAGCCACTGTAAAAAAAGATCCAACTCATCAAAAATCCTGTCTGCATGAAGAGCAACAAAATGCACTCGCTCTCGGCCATAGCCTCCTGAAACTACTTGCATAGCGCCTTGACTATCATCCCGAAGCTTGCCAACTTTAATACGATAAAGCCCGCTATAGCCTTCTGGGAACAGTGCTCGATGCCAACCGAGCAAATCTTCTAACAATAAGGGCTTTTGATAGTGGAATGTTGCATCTAGCATCATCTCAACCACTGCATCAATTTCTCGTGAGGCTGCAGGCATATTATGGTCATCAACCCCTAAATGCCGAGCAACAGAGGATCTTACTTGATCTGTTTTTAAAATTTCACCTTCGATCTCAGATGTTTTAACGATTTCAAGAGTAACGGCGTCTAACTGAGCTTCAACATTTAAATCAAATCCTAGTGTCAGCAATTTTCCGAGAAGCTGACCTTGAAGCAATCGCACTTGGCTTACCAGCGGCAACAGTTTTTTATCTGACCATTGCCAATCTGTCCAATTGGGGTGTTCATGAATATAAGTAACGTGTTTCATAATAAGACCAAAACCTGCAGAAGTTAGAGGGCTATTCTCCTTATATTATGCAGAGATTAAACTTAATAAACAAGGAAAGTCATCGCCGAAATGATGAGTTAAACCTAGCCTTTTTAGTAAAAAGGACAGAAAAAGTGGAGAAAATATAGGTAATTAGCTCAAAAAACCGAGGAGGGAGTGGAGGTAAAAACACTATAATTTTATAGTGCCTATTTACGAAATAAATCTAGGGCGTGTTGAACATTGGATATAAATTTCTGGCAAAAAAAATAGCGAACGGTTAATCTTTAAGTTCTCACACAA
>NZ_VKLR01000050.1:0-3695 GCF_007280595.1 Psychrobacter sp. YGAH215
CATCGGCAGGGGTAAACCCCCACACCCCCAGCACTACGAAAAGACGTAGTGCTAAAAACCAAAAAGCTGAGCTTGTAGAAATGGCTATTTTCATCGCATCGACTAAATCAATATCACGAGGCAAGGGACAAAGTGCCGTTGCCAGTGCGAGCTATCGCGCAGGGGTTGAGCTTGAAGATAAGCGCTATGGTAAGACCCACGACTATTCAAAAAAGCATGGGGTGAAGAGCACGGATATTATTTTGCCCTCAAGACTGGCAGCAGCCAACGCTGAAATTTCACACAGTGGTTTATGAAACAAAGCGAAGGCAGCCGAGAAGCGAGTCGATGCGCGTGTTGCTGGTTAATCTACCGCATGAATTAAGCGCAGAAGATCGCAAAACAATCGCGCATCAGTTCGCCCAAACGCTTGCAGACAAATATGGCGCTATTCATCGACTAACTGATAAAGAAATTAGGCCGTAGTAGCGGTGACGTTGGACGAATGAATAGAGACATTATTTCATTATTCATCTATGTCAAAGCCTTGGATATCTATATCTCAGACTATAGCCGATCTAATGAAGTTAAGGAGTCGCTAAAGAGTACCTAGCAGATACTATTAGTAAAACGCGTTATTAGCTCAAATATGAGCTTAGAGCGTCTTTAAGTACTTTTGCTGAATAATATAGCTATAAATTGTCTAAAGACCAAAATACGGCAATATAGAGCTGTATAAGCTCATTTAATTATAATAAAGATAGAGCTGTTACCCAAAGTCGTGGTGTAAGTCGCTAATAGAATCTCTTTTTATCAAATTCTGATAAATAATTTCAATTTTTCACTGTCCAAATCTTCCTAATTTTCAATAAAACGTTTTCTTAGGGTTTTATTTATTCTTGTTTATTCTTGTTTATTCTTGTTTAAGAGCTATTTTTCCCTTTTAAAATCAGTAAGTTACGAGCGTAAAAAACACCTATTGAGCAAAGAAAACACCTATTGAGCAAAGAAAACACCTATTGAGCAAAGAAAACACCTATTGAGCAAAGAAAACACTTAAAAAAATTTTTGTGATTTTTATTTGTGTTTTTTAAGTGGGTAAGCTAGCATGTCAGTTATTAATATTACTGCTGATAGGTTCAAATATGGAAAATAATTTAGTCGCACAATCTAATGCTTTAGTACTAGCGGCGTATGCTATGAGCACCAAAGAGAAGCAACTACTATTCTCTTGTATTAGTCATATTGACAGTAGACCAGACGCTGTACAAATAACCAAACAAACGAAATTTACAATTACTGTTGAGCAGATAATGGAGGTTTTCTACCATGATGGGAAAAAACAAAATATATATAGGGACTTAGAAACAGCGGCGGACAGCCTATTCGACAGGGAGGTAACAATACAACTTGATGGAAATAAAAGGTTGCGGACTAGATTTGTATCAGGCGTATTGTTTGATACTGATAATAACTTGATAACAGTTACTTTTGCAGAAGATATACTACCGTACTTAACTCAATTAAAAGCAAACTTTACTAAGTACAGATTGATTGAAATAGCCGAGCTATCAAGCACACATGCTATACGTCTGTATGAACTGATTGTCTGTTGGATCGGTCAGTACCAATATAGCAAGACCTTAGACCTTGAAGATTTTAAGTATATTATGGGTGTATCAGGCAAGTATAAGCAGTTTGGACAGTTGAGAGAACGTGTCATAGATAAAGCGTTAGAAGAAATCAACGCTAATACTGAATACAAAATAACGGTTGATTATCGAAAAGTGAGACAGTCCTTTGTTAGCCTTACCTTAAAGTTTCATAAAAAATCTTTGGCGAGATTAGAGAACAAAGATGGCAGTTTATCAAACGATAAGATTGATGCGATAGTTAGAACAGAGCAGTTTGTAGCTGACTATAATAACTATCGCCGTTTAAGCCATAACGCAAAGATGAATACAGATGATTTTAGGCGAGAGATGAAAGATTATCTAATAACTTATCCTGAAGATTTCACAAAAAGACCGCTAGAAGATTATTTGAAGTCCCCTAGTAAGAAGTAGCAATACTGTCCAACACTCATAGACCGTTATAAGTAGTTCTCTTATAGCAGTCTATTTTAAGTGGTCTATTAATAGGTTTGAGGGGATAAAACACTGGTTCCCTTGGGGTATAACACAAATAATAATATGCGTTTGCTGATAGTGAAAACTTACAAGTTAAATCTATCTCTAGTCAAGAGATGGAAGCAACTGAAGGAGCATGGTTCCCAGTTGCGCTAAATTTGGCAGGTCGTGTTGTAACCAGTCAAGTAGCTAAACACCATATGTCCAATGCTGGATTGGTTTATGGTACATACCAAACTGGCAAGGCATGGAGTGGTAAGAGTAGCAACCAACGACGTAATGGTGGTGCTGGAGGCAGATGGTAGTAAGTACAAAAGATAAGAAGCCACACTTTAAGTATAATCGACTTTAACTGATTGGTATTTCAAATCTTTGAAATACCAATTAACAGAATTTGTGATGCTATGTTTACAAGAGAATGCCCTGGCTGTCATGGTAAAGTAATAAGACCTTTAGATTTTAAAAAATCTAAGACTTATCAGTGTCCAGAATGTTTACATTATGTGGATTCCAACGTTTTTTTATCCGGACTTTTATCCATTGGCTTAGCTTTATATGTTGGTTACCTATACAGTTTAGATATGTTTTATGGTGGGTTAGGCATGTTTCTAGTATTGTTCTTACGTTGGCTATTTTTAGACAAAATTGATGCAGTATTACTACCTCTTCATATAAAAGAATCTCATGATAGATGAAATCGGTGCGATGATTGTTGGTTTTATATCAGGAAATAGTGCTAACAGAAGTAAAAAAATAAAGCTATGGGCAAGTATAACTATAGGTCTGCTATTTTTTCTGATGAATTTCCTGTTGGATTTATTTGGACGTAATCCAATAACTCTTGACGGTGTTCTAGTGTTAATTGGCTTATCTCTAGGGATAAGTATAGTGGTTTACATTCTTTTAGCGATATCTAGCAAGGAAAATACAGGTTAAAAATTATGTTTGAAATATTAGTCGTACATTTTTTTCTAGGTATAATTGTACTGGCGTATCTCGCCCATATTCCTTACCGAAATCTTCCTTTATATATACTATGGGCGGTTGATATCGTCTTACTTAGTTCGTCTTCAGGGTATATTATTAACTTGTTCAGTACCTCTGAGTTAATTATTTTTATATTATCTGCAATAAGTACTTTTATCTTTTTTGTATTCTTATTTAAAAAGTTTCCTAGTAAGACTATTTAGCCACCTAAATCACATTTTATCCAGTTTGCTTCTGTCTGATCCGTAATGTCAGTATTAAATTTGATAAGCCTTATCTGTCAATCTAATCTATTATGATATAGTTAATTGACGGATGGTTGCGTCCCACTGACTAAGTGCGAGTTTTTGACTTTACAAATGTTTATTCCCTACGGTAATACATTTATAAAATCAAAACATCGGCAGGGGTAAACCCCCACACCCCCAGCACTACGAAAAGACGTAGTGCTAAAAACCAAAAAGCTGAGCTTGTAGAAATGGCTATTTTCATCGCATCGACTAAATCAATATCACGAGGCAAGGGACAAAGTGCCGTTGCCAGTGCGAGCTATCGCGCAGGGGTTGAGCTTGAAGATAAGCGCTATGGTAAGACCCACGA
>NZ_VKLR01000051.1:0-3429 GCF_007280595.1 Psychrobacter sp. YGAH215
CAGAGTTATGAAAATACAGTCGCTCTTGCTTGTGCTTATATCTGGCTCAAATTATGAATGTTCAACACGCCCTAGTTACTATATCTATAATCAAAAAAATAAAGTGTAAATATCGCTTATAAAGTTAAATTTCTTTGTAATCAAGAAGCTAGAATCAAATAAATAATACGATATTAGAAAATAATTACAAGCTAAACACCCTTTCAACTCCTACCCACCTATTCGTACTAAGTAAGAAGTTCGATATATAACCTAATAGGAGAGCAATTATGTCCCTTTGCCTTAATATGATTGTAAAAGATGAAAGTCATATCATAGAAGATACACTAGAGAATATTTGCCACTACTTCCCGGTTACTTATTGGGTTATTTCTGATACTGGCTCTAGCGATAACACTATCACTATTATCAAAAATTTCTTTAAGAAAAAAGGTATAAAGGGTGAAATACATCAAGAATCTTGGAAAAATTTCAGTCATAATAGAAATGCCGCTTTATACGCATGTAGAGATAAGGCAGATTATATTTTAATTTTTGATGCCGATGATTCAGTACAAGGTAATCTTAATTTACCAGAACTAGAGAAAGATGCTTATTACTTTCAGATGTCAAATGAGTCAAACACTCTTAAGTATTACCGAAAGCTAATCGTGAAAAACAACGGTACATATAAGTGGTATGGGGTTTTGCATGAGTTCCTCAAAAGTGATGATGAAAAGACACGAGAGGAAGTTAATGGTGAATATTTTGTTATATCAGGCAGAAAAGGTAACCGAAGTTTAAATAAAAACAAGTATTCAGATGACGCTGAAATGCTAAAACAAGCCTATCTATCTGGAGAAGATGTTGATTTACTACCACGCTATGCTTTTTACTGTGCTCAATCTTATAGGGATGCAGGGTTGATTGATGAGGCTATTGAATGGTACAAAGAAAGAGTATTATTAGAAAACAAAGGGTGGAAAGACGAGGTATATTGTAGCTACAAGGAACTAGGCTTACTATTAGAAAAGAAAGGAAATTATAAAGATGCTCTATATTACTGGCGCTTAGGAGTAGAGCTAGACCCAATGAGAGCTGAATGCTGGTACCAATTATCTAGAAGATACAGTTGGAACAAAAGTACAGCCCTAGCATATGTTCATGCTAAACAAGCTAGCGAACTAAGTATGCCTGAAGGTAATCGATTGTTTGTAATAAAGAATATCTATCAATACTGGTCGTATTACGAGTGGTGTTTAAACGCTTATAAACTAGGTAAAATTGAAGAATCCTATCAAGCTTTTAAAAAGCTAACATTGCACTGCACTGAAGACTTAATAAATAGAGTAGCTCATCAAGTAAAAGATTATAAAGATTTAATTTTAAACGATAGCTTCGATAATATAAGACTGCTCACATTAAACTTGAATCGTCTTAACAATATAAAGCTTTTAGATGAAGCAATAAACGAATAATGTAGAACCCTTATAATACCAAACCCAACAATTAAAGTTGTGCCCAAGTACGAGTAGTTAAAGACCGGATCCTCTGTGGCTGTTTAAGCAAATTATTCCAAGCCAAGCAAGCGGCATCGACAATAGCCTCATAACTGTCATAACAACGATTAGATAACTCATTTTGCTTAAGGTACTGCCATACCCTCTCAGAGGGATTGAGCTCAGGTGAATAAGGCGGTAGTTTAAGCATAGTGACATTAGCCTGATTCAAGCTTGGTTGATGCCATAATGCGCCATCCATCACTACTACCGCATGACGTCCTTTTGGTACGGCTTTACTAATCTCTTGCATATGCAATAACATGGTGTGTTTATTAACGAAAGGCAGTACTAAGCCGACAGCCTTCTTTGTCGCTTACCAAAAGGCACCAAACAGATAAGCGGAATGAAACTGTTGCTGCTTGATCAGTCGAGGTCGCCCACCGCGGTAATGCCAAACTCTGGTCAATGAGCCTTGTTGTCCTATTCGAGTTTCATCTTGAAACCAGATGTCCACTTGATCTAGGCTCACATCAGTAGGCAGTGACGCCTTAACCTGTGCTATAAAGTTTTTTTAAAAGCGTCTTGAGCTTGTGGGTCGGCTTTTGGATGCTGACTACGAGCACTTATCCAACTCATATCAATACGCTTGAGTAGCTCGTAGATACCGTTAACGGTGTAGTGAGCGTTGTAGTGTTCTTTAGCCAATTGCTGAATGTCTTTGCCGGTTAGACGACCGCCAGCGCGCTTTTCTTGTTCAGAGACTATCATGGCTTTAAAAGCGGCAGTGTCTGCTTCTGCCAATTTGCTGCGACGACCTCGACGATGACGATCGTAGAGACTTTCAAGTCCTCGTTCATAATATCGCTTCAATGTCCGTCTGGCAGTTTCAGGATGTATGCAGAGGTCTTTGGCAATATCGTTGGTGGCTTTGCCTATACTATATTGGTATAAGATGAGCAGGCGTAGGCGGGCTCTGGGGTTACTCTCAGTCTTTGAGTGTTTGCCAAAGTCATGGTCTTCTAGGTTATGTATTGGTATAGTCATCAGTAGATTATACTATATATTTTGGGTTTGGTATAATATTAAAAATAGAAAAAACGAAGCAATTATAAAAAGGGCGTGATAGTGAACCGCCCCGACTATATCGGAGACTTGATTGCTTGAGTCAGGCAGCTTTGTCTGACTCAATAAAACTATCATAGTATCGTCTCTCAAACTCAAAAGGCGACACATAACCAATCGTACTATGAATGCGAGTTTTGTTAAACCAATCGACCCATTCAAGGGTTGCTAATTCAACATCACACGCATCCCGCCACTGCGGTTTTAAATATTCAATCACCTCCGTTTTATAAAGCCCGTTAACCGTTTCAGCCAACGCATTATCGTATGAATCACCGGTTGTACCAACAGATGCAATAACGCCAGAATCAGCCATCTTATCAGTATAGCGAATGGATAAGTACTGAACGCCGCGATCACTATGATGAATGACATCTTTAGGATGGTTTCTGTCTGCAATGGCTTGGTTTAGTGCTGCCATCACCATATCAGTGTTCATTCGATCTGATACTTTCCAGCCAACGATAGCGCGAGCAAACACATCAATGATAAAGGCGGTATAGACCCAACCACTCAATGTCTTTATATAGGTAAAATCAGCAACCCATAGTTGGTTAGGGCGATGGGCATTAAAATTACGATTAATCAGGTCATCAGCACGCTTTTGATCGTCACGAGACTTAGTCGTTATCTTACCTTTACCTCGCCAAACACCCTGCATGCCATGCTGCCGCATTAACCGCTCTACAGTGCAGCGTGCAGGATGTATACCCTCTGCTTTCAACTGTTTCCAGACTTTACGAGTACCATAACGGCATTTGCTGTCCTTCCAAATACGTTTAATCTCATTAAGATAGAAGTCATCATGCTGACTACGCTGTGAACG
>NZ_VKLR01000052.1:0-3040 GCF_007280595.1 Psychrobacter sp. YGAH215
TTTTTTTAGTATGGAATAGCTAAGTAGTAAGGATAACACAATTTAGCTTGAATAGGCTATAGGTGCCTGTAACCATTTGAAACAAATAAACATCGTTGGAAGAAACTGTAGTGGCAAAACAGAAAATGAATAATTACCTCTTGTTATACAATAATGCCAAATTTACCACAAACAATAGACATGCTTATTATTGTCTGTACATATTTTCAAACGCTTGTGGTGGTATTGTAATACTCTTATGATTGTTATTGTGTCTTATGCATGTTATTTGACGGCTGGAATACTCAATAATGTTTGTTTAGCAAAAACACAACGATATTATTGTATAGTGTTTTCTGTATACAACAGTCACTCTTATGATATACTCGACAACACGGTCAAAGTAGAAGTCAACAACCCATTCCCTGTAAGATCTTCGCTTTCAGCATTCCCCAAAAATTGAGATGTCTCTCTATCCCCACCTCCAATTCCCTGTTCAGTAATGAAAACTTTCCGAAAAGAAACAAGTAGAAGGTCATCTATTCTGGTGATTTTGCTTCCATTATGACCTCTAGTAGATAACTCATTCAAGTGAAGTTGCAATGGTTGAAATATACTTAGCAAATAAAACCTAACATAAGCATTATAATATTTCCATGCGTTCAATATCAAAGCTTGTAAAGATATGTCTGATGGTTCTGCAGTTTGTAAGTTATGATTCAATAGGGCCATCAATTTTTCAAACAAATTCGAGAACTGACGGTAATCAAAATCCTCTACCTTTTCACGACCCAAGCTTGATACACTGGATCTTGTTTTCAGTCTAAAACTTCTTTCGTGATTGGGTTGGTGTAAACAAAAACTCTCCTTTACAAAATTTGCAATTTCTTCAACGCTAGCACTCAATATTGGACGCATCTTACCCTTTTGACCAGAGTCAGATATTGTAAAAGATGGGGTAAATAGTGGTTTCAAGTAATGATAAAGGTTGGAATATATCTTACTATCTTTGTCATGATCTAATTCACTTTCGTATATGCCCAACCCTACTTCGGTTTGGTGGTACTTGTTTAGCTTATTCTGAATAAACAGATCTGCTGGCACAAGCATTTTCTTATGAATATCCAAAAAGGAACTATTTGTATGATCCATATTGGTTTCTCCATCTTCAATTGAAATATTTGGGTTGGCGAAATTATATATCTGAGCTAGTTCAGGATTGCTGATTATTGAATTCGAGCTATTTGAGGAAAGACATAAAGTTGTCTTGGATGCTTTTGAGAAGTCATCAAACTTACCGGACAAAGGTGTCGTGCCAGTGGCAGCCAGGTTGTTATCTTGTTGAAGGTTGCTGCCACTATGATGGGATCGATGAAACAAACTATGAAATGTGGTACTCATGGGTGAGCTCATTGAGCTCTTTCTTGATTTATTCATCTCATTTAACAAATTACCAGTTATTATTTTTCGAAACGAAGAACTGTCTTCGCTTATTGTGCTACTAGTATCCAAAAACAAATCTGGTTTCCGACTGCTTTGATTCTTGGGAAACTTCAACTTTTTGGCAATTCTCAACTTATTGCCACTAACACTCTTGCTTGATTCAGATGGAGATGTAGATTCTCGGAGTGTCTTTGGTGAGCTATCATCATCGCTTGAAGAGGGATGAACTGAAATGTTAGATGATGACTTATTTCTAGTGAATAGCCTGGATAAAGCATTGCTAGTTTTAGTGGTTGAGTTAGTTAGGTTTGACGAAAACGAAGTATTCGTGTTTAGTTTTCTCAAGGTGTTGAAGTCGACATTAGCAATTTGTGAACTAGATGGAGCACCATGTATTTTTGTTGATGTCGAAGCATTCGATTGTTTGAATATCGATGAACCCAGAGACTCTTGATTAGGGACTTCAGACATTGTACAATACAAAGCAAATTTCTTAAATAAAGTATCGTGGTGACTGCCAAGCCTTGCTCTCTCCTTATGGGTGGTTCAAATTGTGGAATTTTAACAACGATTCACGTAAAGAAAAATGGGATTAGTGGTGGTGCATCCTGAGAACGAAATCGTGTCAACAAAAAGTACACCTTTAGAATTGAATTCAACTTTTGACGACTCTTTTTTTCTTCTCCTTTCTCTATTTACCCAATATCCGTGAAACGAGTTATCGTGAATGATACAATACCACTAGCAGTCTTCATGGTCAACACAGGTATTAAGTGTGAATGAATAAGCTAATTTAGTACGAAATATTTTCTAGCTCAAAGCCATTCCAAGAATTTCTGGATAGTTTCTATTACTCAAATTCTCTAGTCAAAGTGATGACGCGACATCACCCTTGTTATTTAAGTTTATGGTGTCGTGTTTATGTACAGCATTACCTGCCTCGCGTGTATATTTTTCAATAATAGTAGTAGTTACGCCAGAATAAATTTTCGTGTTTTCTCAGGTGAGATATTTATAGAATAAGCTACACAAAGGTGATTTGTAAGTCGCGTTTCTCTTGATTATTAACCAATGGTGTTTTGCAAAATTGTATCTTACACGATCAATAGAGAATACACCAAAGACCTATCGAAGTCAGTATAGACTATCAGTCCTAATAAAACCTATCAAGAGTGAGTCCAGTAGCATCAGAAGCTATTGGAGATACTTAGTTGTGTAAAATGAGTGTGAATTTGGGCTTTCAAGATGGATTGGTTGGTTAAATTGTTTGTTACTGCCAATTTTGTGTCACATAATTTTTACTCTACATTTTGTAGATTTTTGCAAAAATATTGAACTAAACTTTACTTTCATCTCTTTGCAATTACTAAATAATTCCAACTTTGAATCCAATTACCCCCAAAAACCCTTAAAACAATTCGTTTGATCAATTGGTTATCTCAAATGGGATAATTGACTATGAAACAACACTATCATCAATATTTTGAGTTTCCCAGGGCCCATTTTGATGGTCAACTATTGCTATCAAATACTAGTCCACGTGATATAGTCATTCAATTTGACTCTTAGTCACAAAATATTTACGAGTCATCTTTACTTTACTGGTAAGAACACTACT
>NZ_VKLR01000053.1:0-2438 GCF_007280595.1 Psychrobacter sp. YGAH215
AGACATCCGTACACCAAGAAGTTAGACATCCGTACACCAAGAAGTTAGACATCCGTACACCAAGAAGTTAGACATCCGTACACCAAGAAGTTAGACATCCGTGGTATTCACTTTCTCTTTTCTCTCTCTTTTCACCCCAATTCCTCCCCAAATAACGCCAATCCTATAAAGATGCACGCCTGTACGTGTGCACGCTATAAAACTACTACTCCCTCTTTTGAATTTACTACTTCCTACTCACTACTCTTTTGAGTTCACTCCTTCTTCCCACGCTCGCTTCGCTAGTTTTTTCTTCTCCACACTTTTCTGCCACGTTTTCCCTAAGTTTTTTTGCCACGTCAGAAAAAAAAATTTTTTTTTACCACTTTTCTTTCCACCGCCAACACCATCAATCATGTTCTACCTACCAGAGTGCCAGTTCTACATATGTTCCGATTTCCTAGCTCTTCAGATTCAGCAACTCCAACTACCAATTTTTGAATTCCCACAATCCAACTATTTCCCCGCCATCTTGCCAACTCAGTCCACAATTTCTGTCCAACCACAAATTTTCAAACTGCAACAACTGTCACTGCCACATGCTATTCAACAGGCAAACAAACGAAGCTGTAATGATTTCAACAACTGCCATTGATCACTCATTTTTCAACCACCAAACACAGCAGCACAACGGTCTTCATAGTTCTTGCTGCCACGATTTCGGCAACTACGATTGACTATTGAATTTTCAGCCAGCATTCACAAATCATTTCCCACTAGTTGTTCATCCTGCAAATTCACCATAATTGACGTCTAGCATTCACACTGCCACAACTAGCAAACACAATTCATGCTGCAACGATTTCTACAACAACGATTGACTAGTGATTTTTCAGCCAGCATAAACAACCGGCATTGAAAACAGCAAGTGCAACGAGATACACAACATGCATCGACTACACCCTCTTCATTTCGTGTTGAATTTCCCATTGACATAGTTTATTTGCACTTGCCACAACCAGCAAGCACAACTGCTTTGACTACACCATCCTCATTTCGTGTTGCATTCCACCAGTTGTCATCAATCATCCACGGGTTGTTCTACTTTTGATTGTTCAGCCAGCAAACACAACCACAACTGCACTGACTACACCCTCCACATTTCGTGTTGCAATTCCCATTGCCACTAGGTTCACATTTCCCACCGCCATTGACTACTGAATCTACAAGTTGTTCTATCGTCCCTTCTCCAACTAGCAAGCACAACGAGATACATGTCTGGGCATTTACAATAGCTTCTACTCATCATTTTGCATCTGCCATGCAATCTGCCCACCTCAAAGACACACCATGATTTCTACAACGGCATACAGACCAGCTTTTACAATTCATGTCGCCATGATTTCTACATCAATTACTGTCACAACAAGTTGTTCATCTAGCAAACACAACTAATTCGACTTTCTTCAGTCTGTTAGACTTCCGTAAAATACACCACCCCACAACTGGGCTAGCTACATTCATCTTCTTCAGCAGTTAGACTTCCGTAAAATTCACTACAAAGCCTACCCCTTGTCTGACTACCGCTCAGTTCACCACCCCACAGATCAACTATCCCCCGCCGGCTTGACTTCCGTAAAATACACTACAAAGTCTGCCCCTTCTACACTCTCCTCTGTATAGATTTCCAGTAAATATATTCCTATTCTACGTGATTACTACTACACTTGCTAGCCTCTCTGTCGCTTGACCTCGGTTCACTCCCCCGGCTAGCCATCCGTGAGCCTCATTTGTGTCTATCCACTGTCTCTCATTTGCCGGCCAGTTCACTTGCCCCACTTGTCCTGCTCTTCGTTCCCTGATCTATCCCAAGTCTTACCCTCCCTTGTTTGTCTTCTTACCAACTTTCTTGTCGTGGCTGTTGATCGGCCATTCCAGTCTTCCTGAGTTTGTCTCCTTTGATACAACTTATTCCCCATCGTGTTACTCTACTTTCTCTGACAATTTTCTGTTCTCAAACTCCTCTCTTGAGTTCACAACCTGGCGTGGCTCCATCTGTTTTGACAACTTCTATCCTTGACTTGTTGCAAATTTTTTTTTTTTCAACTTCAAATCCAATTTCTGGCTCTATTAACTTGCTTTGCTGACCATCTCCAGGGTGCACAGCTCCCCGTTAGCCACTTCTAGGTATACCATTTCATCTGACTGAATAACTGATTAGTCGATTTGTTGTTGAAGAAAAGTGACCACCTAGTTTTTTTTTGCGATGAGCTGTCGACGCGTTGTCTTTTTCTACCCCACGTTTAACAATCTTACCAGTCAATTCACTAGCCTAATAAACTTTAGACTCACAACTCTAACACTGACTCGTGCCCCGCAGTTTAAACTTATTTCCTTGTTTTGCAATTATTCTATTGTTTGCTGTTTCCCACTTAACTTCAACTTGATGTCATTTTTTC